>JAJTHU010000057.1 GCA_021300055.1 Nitrosomonadaceae bacterium
CGCTCGTTTGAAATCTCAGTTGTCCATCACTCACGCGCCCGCTGCATCGGGCTTGTGCGCTCGGCCGCGCAAAGCATGCTTTGCGAAACCCGGCCTCTCGTGTCTTCGGCAATTACGGCGGTAAAGGTCATCGGTCGCTCGTTTGAAATCTCAGTTGTCCATCACTCACGCGCCCGCTGCATCGGGCTTGTGCGCTCGGCCGCGCAAAGCATGCTTTGCGAAACCCGGCCTCTCGTGTCCTCAGCTATTACGGCGGTATAGGTCATAGTCAGAGAAATATCAGTGCGTCACACCAACGTGGTACCGAACATTATGACTTCGGCGGATTGATGATGATGGGAGTCTTGCGTTTACGCCACCAGAACCAGTAGACGAAAAAGCCAATTACAAAGAAAGGCAAAAGCGGGGGGAAGAGGCTCAGGATGATCAGCACGGGTATGCCGATTGCCAGCGCAACAAAAATGAAGCTCAAGCCATACAGCACCGCAATGACGATCAGCGCCACAATTGACAGGATGCCGAACGCAAGCAGCAGGATCAGCGTTCCAATGGCCATCCCCTCTAGACCGCTGATTTTGGTGTCACCAATCGTCAAGGGAAGCAGTCCACTCGCCAGCCCGATGATCCCAACGATAAACATCACACCGAGCACGGCGATGATGGCAACGAACGCTTTTACAAGGAAATTCGCCCACGCACTATGCGTTTTGGCAGCGACCCTCAGCGTTTTCGCATGCCAAGTTTTTGGGGCTTCCTCTGGCGCAGAGTCGGCGGGTGCTGCGTCAAACACCGTCGCACCATTAGCCGGGACCTCGATCATTGCGATGACACCTTTCGGGGAGTTCGCCTCAAGCGTCAGATGAGCCCGGTCTGCAAACAAGGCCTGCAGACGCTCTCGTATGTTAGCGAGTCCTACGCCGCCGCCCAGTTGAACTGGCTCATCAGAGAAGCCGCGACCGGTGTCTTTCACAATCATGCGAATCGTTGCGGCATCGCCCTCCCCCACTTTTTCGGCGATCACGTCGATGCGTCCGCCCTCACGTACGGGCTCTAAACCGTGTTTGATTGCGTTCTCGACTAAGGAAGGCAGCATCAATGGTGGGAATGGCGCGTTGAGAAGCGCGTCCGGCACCATCACATCAAACTCAAGCCGCGTGCCCATGCGCATCTTCAGAATGTTGAGGTATGCGCGCACCAGCTCCACTTCTTGACCGACGGTCGATATGTTCTCGCGCATTTTTGGGAGCGACGCGCGCAGATACTGAATCAAGTGCCCCGTCATTTGATTGGCTTGCGCCGGGTCCACCTCGGTGAGCGCCTGCACATTTGCCAGTGTGTTGTACAAGAAATGCGGTTCAACTTGGGCCTGTAGCGCCATCAACTTCGCCTCAACAATTTGGCGGTTCACGTTCGCTGACTCGGCCTCCTGCGTCTTCTGTGCGGCTACATCCTGCGCGCGTCGAGAACGCCCGATGTAGTACTTCACGACCAACAAAAGGAAAAACAGCGGGAAGAAGGCCAAGATCAGCGCCGAGCCAATCCCAACTCGTTTGAAATCACTTGTGACTTTGCGGCGAATGTCGTCACGCAACTCAGGCGGCAGTGGCGGCGATGGAGGGCTTGCCGCATCAGGCGCGCTCGGCGGCGCGGGCGGCGGGATAGCCGCAGTAGCGTCTAACGTAATTACTGGCGTGCCTGAGGGCGTCTGGGAAATGCTCCCCTTAATGCGCTTCTCTCCCGCGCCGAGGTCAAAGTTGAGGGCTTCGTCCGATTTTTTTGACGCAATCGACTCTGTTGCTGTCGTCTGTCCCGGCCCGATGCCGATGAAAATCGGCAGGCTCTTCTTCAATTCACTTATCGCGGCTTCTGCCTGCTTAACGCTGGCCTCCGCCTCGGCGATCGCTTTATCAAAACTCGCAAGTGTCGATTCATCCTTAACGCCAACACGTTCCTGGAGAGTCCGCGCCTCCTGCTTGGCGTTGCGGAGTTCCTGAAGTCGCTCACGTGCAGCATCGCGAGCCTGCACAGCAGCTTCGCGCGCCCGCTCACGCGCATTGGTGGCGGCCTCTTTGGCCATCCGTTTCGCTTCGCGGGTGGCCTCCCCAGTTGCGTCGGCGATGGCGCGCTCTGCATCACCAGCGACCACGGCCATTTCTTTGCGGGCTTCCGCAATATCACGCAATGCCTGCTCAAGCTCAGCGCGACGCCCCGCATCAGAGGTGCGTTCCACCATAGAGGTCACAACACGCTCGGCTAGTCCCAGGGCACTGTCCTTCATCGCCAAATCAACTTCCCGCTGCACCGCACGCCGCTCCGCAGCGTTGGCATTGGCGTCCGTCAACTTGATGACATTCGTTGGAACCGTGAAAAGCGCGAGGAGCAGCAGGACGAACAAGCCGCCGAGCAACATGGCCCACCAGGGCGTTTTGTAAATGGCGTTACCGAGGAACTTGAACATGGCAACAGTTTAGTCCTTGCGTTCGCGGCGCGGCGCTTGGCGCAGCCCGCGTAATCCGCTTAGTCTTCGAGGGCCACCCACAGCATGGCGGCAACAGAGATCGCAATCGAACCGAGCACCCAGAAGGTGGGAGGCAGCGAGTACAACCAAGCGAGCGTTTCCATATGTGGCTGGCGATAGGGGATAACAGATGTCGTAGCTTATGGCCGCCGTTCGCACGTCGCAACGCAGGATTGGTCAGAATGCAGAAGCGCGGGAATAGCTTGCAGCATTCGCGGATATCTGGAGCGCTGGTTGGCACCAGGAACCAGAAGCAAAACCCCAGTATTGGCGGGCATTTTTCAGGCGAAAGTGCCCCAAAACGCCCGTATTTGCTAGAGTTTATGCCTAAGCGCTACATCTGCTTGAACAGATGCGTGAAGTTGCGGCTAACCGTCAAGGTTTCTGGTCTGCCCTTGAGCCTCAAATCCGCTTGGTCGCGTTGCCCGCGGACAACTGCCGCGATAGCACTTGTGTTGACGATCGTGGCACGATGAATCTGCCAGAACCGCTTTGGGTCGAGCTCCTCGAGCAATTCCTTGATGGGCTTGCGGATGAGCACCTCTGCGTCAGTTAGCACCACGCGCGTGTACTTTTCGTCAGACTGAAAGTAGAGAACTTCGTCGACCGCGATCAAGCGTACTGTCTGACCAACACTCGCCTTGATCCAGTTGAGGTAGTCGCGCTGCGCTGATGTGAGCTGCCGGATAACAATGCTTAGTGCATCCTCAGCGTCGCTGTCGGATGACGCAGCTACCGACTCGCGCTCTTGAAGACGCGTGACAGTTTCTTGCAGACGATCAGCCTCAAATGGCTTGAGTACGTAATCGATCGCGCCGCGCTCGAAAGCAGTCACCGCATACTGGTCGTAGGCGGTCACGAACACAATCTGCGCGCGCTTGAAGTCGCCGCTGGGCAGTTTGCGCCCGCGGCCAATCATGCGCGCCACATCCAAGCCAGACATAACGGGCATGTGGATGTCGAGAAAAACAATGTCTGGCAGCAGTTCCTCAAACTGCGCGATCGCATCCGCGCCATCCGCCGCTTCACTGACGATATCGAGACTCGGCCAAAGAGTGGCAAGCTGCTCCCGCAATTGCGCGCGGAGTAGGGGTTCGTCATCGGCAATCAACGCAGTTGGTATCATTTCACTCCTGCTTTGGGGTTCGCGTTGCATCGCGAACCCGTCTCGGCGGGCAAAAGCCAAGCAGTTGGCATCACCCACCCTCTCCGGTCAACGTCGGTAACTGTCCCAGAGGAATCTTCAGCCGCGCCTCTACGCCCTGCTCTGCGCGCTCACGTAACTCAAGACTTGCGCTCGCGCCGAACAGTGCGCTGAGTCGCTCCCGGACGTTTTGCAGGCCAACACCTGGCGTGGCAGTCGGCACGATGCCGTGACCCGAATCAATCACTCGAAGCAACAAGTGCTCACCATCGCGCGCAGCATCGATGGTAATTTCTCCTCCTGCTTTTACTGGGTCGATGCCGTGCTTGATTGCGTTCTCAACAAGGGTCATGAGCATCATGGGCGGGATGATCGTGTCGGCGATTGTCGCGTCAATGCTGATCGCAAAGCGCAGCCTTTCACCCATACGCACACGCTGGATCTCAAGGTACGCTCTGGCTAACTCGACTTCGCGAGCCAGCGTGGTTGTATCGTCACGCATTTGGGGCATGGCGCTACGCAGGTAGCGAATCAGACTCCCCAATACCTGATTGGCCAGGGCCGGATCTTTGCCCACCAAATGCTGGACGTTGGCGAGCGTATTGAACAGAAAGTGCGGTTCAATTTGCGCTTGCATCAGCTTCAGACGCGCCTCGAGCACCTGTTTTTGCAAAACGGTTTCGCGCGATGCGGCTCGTGCGCTCTCGACGTCGGCCCGCGCAGCGCGTTCTCGGTACACGAGCAGCATGGCGGTGATCGCCCCGATACCAATCGCAACCGTCGTAAAAACGAGGATGCCAAGCAACATCGGCTCTACCGTAAACATCTGCGTCAGGCTGCGTCCGAGCACCAAACCGGAGGCAACGGTCCCGAGGAACGCCGCGATTGGAACCGAGACCAATTGAGCAGTCAGCAGAGATAGCCGTGGGTTCGGCACGCTACGCCAGATTGCCTCAGTTGCGATGAAGGTCACCATCATCACAAGTGCGACAACAAACAATCGCAGCCACAGCATGCCAAAGGGCACTTTGTAGCCGAAATAGGGATTGACAATAAGCGCGGCTGCCGTCGTGAGCACGAGCAGCCAGATCAGGCGCTTGAACGAAGCGATTTGCACCCAGAGATTTGCTGTTTCCATGCAGCAAAGATTACCTCGCGCGGTAGTTGCATGCACGAGTGCTGCGATAAAGCGCGGAAAACCGGCAGAGAGAGGTGACTTTGTGCCTCTCGGGCGCGTCTAGCGATGGCGCCGCTGATGCAATCCGTTGTCCTCTACCTTAACGCAAAACGGCGATACGGCGCTCAAGTCGTTGTGGGTGGTAACCCAAACCTGGCCGGCGCAGCAAACCAGTGGTCGTTCCGCGTTCGGGTCCGCGCCCGATACGGGCTTCCGAGATCGCGACAACTCGCGCAATGACATGTGTACTCGCGCCGCCCTCTGCTGATGGCTCACTATTTGGTCGCGCCTCCTTGACGATCGCCGGATGGCGCGACCGTTGCAACAACCAAAATGCCCCGACCATGGCGACAACCACGAGCACTGCGAACAGAGCTGCGGGCAGTTGAGCGAGGACGCTAAAGGAAGGGAGGGTACTCATGGAAACACCAATCAGATCAAAGTGGTTTGTGCTGTTATCGCGTTGTTTTGGGATAGGCTTGGATGGTGCAGGGTGAATGTGGCATCAAAGTGACAAAGTGCAGCCGAATTGCAACAAAGAATAAAAAAAGCCCGGATCGTGTTTGACACGACCCGGGCGAGTTAGTCGAGGGAGTATCGACTAGGGGACTCACACAAATCGTCTATCGTTTCATCGGCTGGCGACCTGCACCAATTTGGTGGTGGCCGGAATGAGCCGCGTTGCGACAACTTCGATGCGCTCGACAGTGCTGGTGGACGCTGTCACGCGTTGTGCATCGAGTTCGGATTGGCTGGCGAGGGTAGCGATTCCTGCCACCATTGCCGTGGTGACGAGGACTGCACCGAGCGCTGCCATCCCCTTGTGGGCGTTGGGTAGCGTAAACATGATGGGTTCCTGTCAAAAAGTTAGTTAATCAATCGAGCCTGCAGCACATCAACTTGTGGTCTCTGTATTGCAGTGTCGACAGATTAAGGTTCCCAAGATGTTGCGGATAGTCGGATGCGACAAAACGAACAAATCGCACCGCGGAATGCGCTACGCACCGACAAATAGAAAGCAAAACGGCGCGACTGGTGGGTCGCGCCGTGGCATTTGCACCTGCCGCGCATTCAGCGGCAGCGAGGTAGTACTAAGCGGATTCGTGAACCCGATGTTTTGGTTGCGTGACCAGCGAGCCGAAGTACATGGCGGCCAAGCCCACGACAAGTCCTACCATCTGCGGCGGCCAAATGGTCTCTAAACCACCCTTGATCAGCACTTCCATGGCGATCCAGGAGCCAAGCCCTGCAAAAATAGACATCGCAGCGCCCGCAGACGTCGCACGCTTCCAAAACAATCCGAACACCAATGGCGCAAACGCGCCCGCCATGGTCACCTTGTAAGCGTTTTGCACCATCTCATACATCGTACTGCGCGAGTTCACTGCGAAGATTAGCGCTGCGCAGGTAAACACAACCAGCGTAATGCGCGCTGTCTTGAGCAATCGGGCGTCGCCCATATTTGGCACAAACGGCTTGAGGATGTTGTTGGCAAACAGCGATGTCGGCGCGAGCAACGCACCACTCGCGGTCGAAAGAATGGCTGACAGTAAGGCGCCGAAGAACAAGACCTGAATCCAAAGTGGCGTTTTCTGCAAAATGATGTCGGGCAGGATTCGCTGGATCTCGCGTGCGTCTTCGCTCTTGAACAAGTTGACAAGGTTCGGTTCCAACATCAAGGCCGCATACGCGATAAACATCGGCAGAAACGCAACGAAGAAGTAAACGAGCCCGCCGATCAGCGTGCCGCGCACGGCGGTCTTCTCGTCTTTGGCGGACGTCACACGCTGGAACACATCCTGTTGTGGAATTGAACCAATGGCAAGGGTTGCCCATGCGGCAACAAACGCAAACCATTCCGCGGCACCGCCCTTTGGCCAGAAATCAAGTTTCCCATCTGCATGCGCCTTTGCGATGACGTTTGAGGCGCCTCCCGCCAAATCGCCAATGAACCACGCGACGATAAACAGACCAACGATGATGACCACGGTCTGAAACATATCCGTGAACGCGACCGACCACATGCCGCCCCAAATCGTATAGAACATTACGATAACCGTACCAATAACGATTGCTTGGGTCAGCGTGATGCCGCCTCCTGAGATAACCCACAGCACAAGACCCAGCGCTGTCAGTTGGGCCGAGGTCCAGCCGAGGTATGAGATGACGATGACGCCCGAGACAACGATTTCGATCTTGGAGTTATAGCGCTTGCGGTAGAAGTCGCCGAGTGTCAGCAGGTCCATCTTGTAGAACGCCTTGGCAAAAAACAGGGCCACAAAAATCAGGCACGCTGTGGCGCCGAACGGGTCTGCAGGAATCCCATTGAGCCCGTCCCGCGCGAAGGTGGCCGAAACCGACAAGACGGTCTCTGCACCGAACCAAGTGGCGAACACAGTCGCCATGTTGATGTAGAGCGGCAGGCTACGGCCTGCAATCATGTAGTCCTTGGTGTTGTGTACGCGCCTAGCCGCATACAAACCAATGCCGATGGTTAACGCAAGGTACATCAAAACAAAAATGACCAGCAAGCTCATTCATGTCTCCACAAGGTGGTGGGGAAGGGATTACGAAAAACTAGCGGCCCGTGGCCACCGAATCAAGCATTTTGTACCGAGACGCTGACGCCGCTCTGACAAAAAGCAAATATTGCGCCATCACACGTATGCAAATAGAAGGTAGGCATACACCAACACAATACCGGTGAGCACGGCGACTAGAGTCGCAAGCACGACCGTCTGCGTACGCTGGGTTCGCTCTACTCGACGTATCGCGGCCTCGATGCCGCTGAGTTGCGCGGTAGGGTTGCTTTCCAGCGCCCGATGCACCAAGCGCGGGAGTTGCGGCAACGTAGCCGTCCAAAGTGGTGCTTCGCGCCGTAGCTGGCGAAGCAGTCCACGAACGCCGATTTGCTCGTCCATCCATTTGCGCAAAATCGGTTGCGCGACAGGCCGGAGGTCTAGTTGCGGATAAAGCTGACGCCCTAACCCCTCAACCTGCAGCAACGTCTTTTGCAGGAGCACGAGTTGTGGCTGGATCTCCATCCTGAACCGGCGCGATACCTCAAACAAACGCAGCAATACGTTGCCGAAATAAATCTCGTTGAGAGGTTTGTCGAAGATAGGTTCGCAGACGCTGCGGATCGCCGCTTCAAATTCGTCCACACGGGTATCGCGCGGCACCCAACCTGCTTCTATGTGCGCAACTGCGACCGCTTTATAGTCGCGGTCGAAGAAGGCCGCGAAGTTTCGCGCAAGGTAACTTTTGTCCGCATCAGAGAGCGTGCCCATGATGCCGAAATCCACGCCAGAGTAGATACCATCACGACGTACAAAAATATTGCCCGGATGCATGTCTGCATGGAAGAATCCGTCGCGAAAAACTTGTGTAAAGAAAATCTTTACGCCGTCTGTCGCGAGTCTTGCGAGGTCGATGTTGTGTTCTTTGAGAGCGGCAACATCATTCACTTGAATCGCATCGATACGCTCCATGACCATGACACTACGTGACGTGTAGTCGAAAAATACTTCCGGTACATAGAGCAAATCGCCCTCGGAAAAATTGCGGCGCAGTGTGGAAGCGTTGGACGCCTCTCGAACAAGGTCAAGCTCGTCGTGAATAGACTTGTCAAACTCCGCAACAACCTCTTTTGGTCGGAGACGGCGCCCGTCGTCCAGCAGGCTCTCCGCCAGGTCAGCGAACACATAGAGCAGGCCAATATCGTGCTCGATAGTGTCCTTAATGTTGGGACGCAGAATCTTGACCGCGACTTCCCTACCCTCGAGCTTGCCACGCCCCATCGTTGCGAAGTGCACTTGGGCAATCGATGCAGACGCGACGGGAGTCATCTCAAAATGAGAAAAGACATCGCGCCAAGAATTGCCGTGTTCATCGTCAAACGCTTGAGTAAGTGTTGACACAACTTCTGCTTCAGCAAAGGGCGGCACTCGATCTTGCAAGCGCGAGAGCTCACGCGCAATGTCTGCCGGAACGAGGTCAGGACGCGTCGAAAGCAACTGACCAAACTTAACGAATATCGGCCCTAGAGCTTCGAGCGCCAAGCGCAGCCGCTCCGCGCGCGGCGCAGACGAATGCTGCCAAAAGCCAAGGATCCGCAAGCAAGTTCGCGCGAATCCGCGCGGCAAGAACTCGTGCAGTCCAAAGCGCAACACCACGTAGGTGATGCGCGAGAGTCGAAGTATCTTCATGAACACTCGCGAGGCGCGCTGATCAGCTTGCCTTGCGCTTGCGCGCGACTGGCTTCTTGGCTGCTGTGGGTTTGGCGACTGACTTGGCCGCCTTAGGCTTGCTCGGCGCATCTTCAGTCACCGCCTCAGCGATTGCCCTGCTTGAACGCTTCGGTTTGCTAGCCGTTGCCGACAAACCACCCTTCTCCTCAAGTAGCGCGAGCGCTTCCTCAAGTGAAATCGAATCGGCCTTTTTCTTGTCGCGAATCGTTGCGTTGGTATCGCCGTGCTTCACATACGGTCCATAACGTCCGGCATAAACGCTCACCGGTGCGCCGTCAACCGGATGCTTACCTAAAATGCGTAGCGCACCGGCAGGCGCGCGCGCTGCACGCGCTCCGCCTTTGGCTGTTGCCGGATCGCGTTGCTCAAACTCGAAGCCGATCTTGCCGTCAGGTTGTTTGACGAGGAACGCCGAGAATGGCCGGCCTTTCTTGCTGATGAAGTTATCGAGTAGCGGCGTTTTGCCTTTTACCAACAGCTCAGCCATCTCAGAGCGCTCGATCGCTCGCTTGAGGATGGTGCGTCCTGAGCGGAAGTCGCAAGTTTTACTGGCGCCAACTGCCTTCTCGCAAACATAGGCGTTTGGTGTTTCGAAAACGCGCGAATCGCACTTCGGGCAATTTCCGAGCGGCTCTTGGCCACTAAAGTCCGGCTCTTCGTCGTCGCCAATCTGGTCGCCCCATGAAAACTCGACGCCAAGGTCCTTGTTCAGAATCAAATTCGCCGAGAATGCTCGGCCCTGCCGACTTCGAAAACCGTCTAGCGGCCCGACTTCGCGCTTTGTGATTAGCGTTTCTGCTTCAGAAGCCTCAAGTTGCCGCCCCGCGAGAATTTTCCAGAACGCAAAATCGCATTTGATGCACGCAAACTTTTTGTAGTTCTCGTGTACTTCTCCACCGCATTTCGGGCATGGGGTCGATAGTGCACCGAAGTCGCCTGGGATCGTGTCATGTTCGAAATTCTTGGCCTGACCAACGATGTGCTCGGTCATGTCAACAATCTGCGCCATGAACTCTTCGCGCGACATCTTGCCTTCTTGCATTTGCGCGAGCTTGTGCTCCCACTCAGCCGTCATCTCGGGCGAGTAAAGCTCGGGAATGCCTAAGCCGTGCAACGCGATCATTAATGAAGAGGCCTTTGCCGTGGGGATCAACTCCCGCCCTTCTCGATGGACATACTTTTCAAACAGCAGGCCTTCGATGATCGCCGCGCGGGTGGCAGGCGTACCTAAGCCCTTCTCTTTCATCGCCGCACGCAGCTCTTCGTCATCGATCGCCTTGCCCGCCCCTTCCATCGCCGACAGCAAGGTTGCTTCGGTGTACCTCGCGGGCGGCTTGGTCGTATTTGCCTTCACCTCGACAGATTCAGCCTTTACCTTTTCCCCCGCCTTGACTGGAGCAAGATTGGTCGAAGCCGTTTCGTCATCTGCGTCGCGCCCATAGACGGCAAGCCATCCGGGATTCACGAGCACCTTGCCTTCGGATTTGAACGCCTCGCCCTCCACGCGCGTGATGCGCGTAGTTTGCAAGAACTCAGCCGCCGGATAAAACACTGCCAAGAAACGCTTGACGACGAAGTCATACAACTTCTGCTCGATCTCGTTCAGCGACTTTGGCGCCTGCAACGTTGGGATGATCGCGAAGTGGTCTGAGACCTTTGCGTTGTCAAAGATACGTTTGTTAGGCTTTACCCAACCGCTGTCCAACACCTTTTTCGCGGCGACGTTGTATTCACCCTCTTTGAGCATTTCGAGAGTTTTCTTGACGGTTGGGAGATAGTCCTCGGGCAAGGCGCGCGAGTCTGTTCGCGGATACGTCAGCACTTTGTGCTTCTCGTATAGCGCTTGCGCGAGACCTAGGGTCGTCTTTGCGGAAAAACCGAAGCGGCTGTTGGCCTCGCGTTGCAATGAAGTCAGGTCAAACAACAGGGGCGAGGCCTGAGTCGTTGGCTTGGCTTCTTCTTCAACCACGCCCTGTTTACCCAAGCACTTGGTGACGATGGCTTGCGCTCGCCTCTCGTCCCAGAGACGCTCGGCCTTGAGGTGTTCGTCGTCGTCAGATTTCTTGAATTTTTCATCAAACCAGCGCCCCGGATAATCACCACCCGCAGCTGAAAAAATACCGTGCACTTCCCAGTAGTCGCGCGGCTTAAAAGCCTTAATGCGCTCTTCGCGCTCGACCATGATCGCCAAGGTTGGTGTCTGTACGCGCCCGACGGTGGTAAGTTGAAAGCCCCCCGACTTCGAATTAAACGCCGTCATCGCGCGAGTGCCGTTGATGCCCACCAGCCAATCAGATTCAGAACGGCACACGGCCGCGTCGGCCAAACCTTGTTTGGCCGACCCCGGCATCAAATCTTTGAATCCATCGCGAATCGCGCTTTGCGTCATCGACTGCAACCAAAGCCGCTTGATGGGCTGCTTGGCTTTGGCGAATTGCACGATGTAGCGGAAGATCAACTCACCTTCGCGACCCGCGTCACAGGCGTTAATGAGCGTAGTGACGTCTTTGCGCTTAATCAGCTTGAGCAGCACCTTGAGGCGCGACTCTGTCTTTTCGATGGGACGCAACGCAAAGTGAGAGGGGATAGCTGGCAGGTGAGCGAACGTCCACTTGCCACGCTTGACCTCTTCTTCTTCGGGCATCGCGATTTCAACGAGGTGCCCGACTGCCGAGGAGAGGACGTAATCATCACTCTCAAAATACTCGGCATGCTTGGTAAATCCACCCAGCGCTTTCGCGATATCGTTTGCGACGGAGGGCTTTTCAGCAATGATGAGGCTTTTGGACATTCCCTTGTGCTTTCAAAAGTTTGTTCACGCGTACGCAAAGGCCATCACAGCTCTTACGTGGGGCGCACATGATATGCGTTAGCCGCTTGCAAGCGCAAGCTAAACATTTTTTCAAAGTCCCGACGGGCGTTCCTGACCCGCTAGCCTGTGAGCTGAAATAAGCAAGTAACCCACGCGCGTGGACGCGATTCAACAGTGCAACTGCTTGGTGTAATCCGCTTGGATGATGCGCTACATCGCGCTAGAGCACACGTTGAAACCGACCGCCGGGAAGCTGTGAAATGATCCCCTGTATTTCCCAGAGGCTTAGTTTTCCCATGAGCGCTGGTGCGCTCTCTCCAGTACGAACCGCTAGTTCGTCAACACTAAACGGGTCGAATCCCATTGCATCACGCAATGCCGACGGCAGCTCGGATTCATCGACCACATCTGATGCGCCGCTTCCAACTGCCATACCGAGCCAACCAAGTTCACGCAACACGTCTGATGCATCTTCCACTAGTTTCGCGCCTTGTTTAATCAGGCCATGCCCACCCCTAGAGAGCGGTGAGTGAATAGACCCTGGAATCGCGAACACGTCTCGCCCATGATCGGCTGCACACCGCGCCGTGATGAGCGAACCGGATGCGATGGCCGCTTCTACGACCAGCACGCCGAGGGATAGGCCACTAATGATGCGGTTCCGACGTGGAAAATTCTCAGCTAGCGGGGGCGTCCCGAGAGGATGTTCTGATAGCAGCAAGCCTTTTTCAGCAATCTCGCGCGCTAGCGGCGCATTGCGCGCTGGATATACCCGATCAAGTCCGGTACCGACCACGGCGATGGTCGATCCCGCTGCGTTCAGCGCGCCACGGTGTGCAGCCGCGTCAATGCCCAACGCAAGTCCCGGTACCACAGTTAGGGCCGATGTAGAGAATGCCTGTGCAAATCTTGTTGCTGTTTCACTGCCACTCGGCGTCGCGTTGCGGCTGCCGACAACCGCGATGCACTGCCGCTCCACAAGCGCTCGCTGACCCTTTCCATAGAGCAAGACAGGTGGATCGGGAATTTCGCGAAGCAATGCTGGATAGTCCGGCGCACCAATGGTAATGAGGTGATTGTTGGGTTCTGCGGCCCACTCAAGAGCAACTCGTATTTGGGATGTGCCATCAAATGCAAATATCGCATTCGCAGCGTCTGCGCCAAGCACTTGCGCGAGGTGTTGCTCTGTCGCTCCGCGTATAGCCTTCGCCGATCCAAAGTTTTTCAGCAGTCGCTGTGTGCGTACGCTCCCAATGTTGGGCAGGAGACTAAGCCAGAGCCAATCCTCAGCGTCATCGCGGGTAGTCAAGTAAGGCATGCGCAGCCTTCGTTCGCTCAGAAGAAGGCTGTGCAACGCGCATCGAATGCGGCGCGTTTACGCTCGACGCTTAAGTCGAGACAGGTTGAATCAAATGTGAGACTTCACGACGCACCAAGCGCGCTTGTTCGCGCTGGGCGTATGAGCTGAGTGTTAGGGGCTTTGCACGATGTCGCCGACCTTGATGGGTCGTTTAGACGACATCACGAGCGCGTAGGAGACACGATCAAACACGCGAAACACGACCGCAAGACCGTTGCGCTCCAGCGGCAGCTGGACTTCAGCGGGGATACCTTCTTTTTCACGCCATGCTGCAGGCAGCAGTGACTTTGGTGACCAGCCTTTGCTGGTCTCTTCGCCAGTGTTCGTCGCCACCACCGAGCCACCGGTCTGTAGCGCAAGCACGTTACCCGCTTCGATACCACTGCGGCGACCAAGATTGAGAACGATGATCGAATACTGTGCGGTCTCCGTCACGCCGCCGACCACCGCTGCGACTGCCCCTGAAACCTTCTGCTCCGGCGCGCGCGGGCTGTACTGCGGCAGCGACACGTCACTGGCTGGCGTGAGTCTGTCGCCACGATTGATTTCTTTAGTCGAGCGCAGAATCTCAAGCGTCGAAGGCGTTGTTTGTCCCTGCCCGAAGCGCGTCACGCGCGCGTCACCCAAGTACTCTGCCTCAAAGCCCAAGACTTCGCCGGTCACCGGATCGGTAATCCCCTTGCCCGGGCGGTATACGTTCCAACGAACGCCTTGATCAGCCTGCATACCGACGGCATAAACGACGTTACCCGCACCGACGATGACGCGATTGTCTTCTGACGCGACGATTCGCGGTGCCTTATTCAGCGCGTCGGCCTCAGCCACCAGAGGAGCGCTCAAAAACGGCGCAATGACGCGCGCCGGAATGGATGGAATCGCTTGACCGATGCGTTCTTCGCGGATGCGCGGAGAGAGTCTGGCGCTGTCGCTGCTGCCTGATGCAGACATCAACGTGAGCATTGGGCGGCCGCTCGCATCAAATGAAAGTTTCACCACGTCACCTGGATAGATTAGGTGTGGGTTCTTGATCTGGTCACGGTTCATGTTCCAGATCTCGGGCCAACGCCACGGCTCTTTCAGGAACTTGCCCGAAATATCCCAAAGGGTATCGCCCTTGACCACGGTATAGATGGTCGGGGCATCGTTGTTGAGTTGGAGCGGGTTATCTTTCGCTGCAACCTTGGTAGCCGCACCTTTGCTAGGGGCCGCTTCTTGGGCGGTTGGCAACGTTGGGGTTAGCGCGAAAAGCGCTGCTGCAACGAGGATTCCGGGTTTTTTGTGCATATTCCTGGCCTACCTCTGAAATACGTGCCGATTTTGACTGCGCGACCCCGTTGGTCGCACCGGCACCGAGGGTGTCAACTCGTCCTGTCGATTTGCCTTAAGCGCCGCTTTCCAATACACTTACGAGTCGGCTGAACGAGTAGCTGGACGATTTCTAAGGCGCTTCGCCTCGCCGTCGGTTCAGGCGGTTGATCCAGAGCCGGTCCAGAGACGAACTCCGCACCACGGTTTGTCGCCGAAACTTAAGGTATTACTTTAAGATTCTGCACCTAATTTATTCAATTCGCAAGCAAAATGGCCATTCTTGACGTCCTGACTTATCCCGATCCCCTGCTTCACCGCATCGCTGAACCCGTCAAGATAATTGATAGCAAAATCAAGAAGTTAGTCGACGACATGGCGGAAACCATGTACGCAGCGCCTGGAATTGGACTGGCTGCGACGCAAGTCGGCGAACTCAAGCGCATCATGGTGATCGACATTACCGAAGACAAAAGCCAGCTCCGCGTTTTCATCAATCCTGAGGTCATTCGCAAAGAAGGTCTCGCGGTTCATGAGGAGGGCTGTCTGTCCGTCCCAGGGTTCTATGACAAAGTAGAGCGCGCTGAAACGGTGATGGTGACCGCGCTTGACCGCGAGGGTCAGCGCTTTACCATCAATGCTTCCGGGCTGCTCGCGGTTTGTATCCAGCACGAGATCGACCATCTCGACGGACACGTATTCGTTGAGTACCTCTCACCGCTCAAATCCAACCGAATCAAGAACAAGCTTATCAAGCGTCAACGCGAACTTGAGCGTGAGGCAGAGTTGTCTCAACCACGTCGCCGTATCTCTGCTGCTGCACGCGCCTAAGTCTGCGCTTGCGGCGCTGTCATACCGCCAAAAAACGCCGACCTGACGTCGGCGTTTTTTGTTTATGCTTCCCCCACGTTTCGGCTAACTATCTCGATTTCGCTCGCACGGCCGTATTGGAAAACGCTCCGTCATGAAACTGATCTTCGCCGGCACTCCACCATTCGCTGCAGCCGCGCTAAGCGCGTTGCACGATGCCGGTCACGAAGTTGCGCTCGTGCTAACGCAGCCGGACCGCCCTGCAGGACGCGGCATGAAACTCACGGCATCGGCCGTCGCCTTAACCGCTGGCAGCTTAGGGTTACCCACGCTCAAACCGGTCTCCCTCAAGGACGACGCCATTCAGGCGGCGCTCCGACAAGTTAACGCAGACGTCATGGTGGTCGCGGCTTACGGACTGCTTCTGCCCAAAGCCGTACTGGACATCCCTCGGCACGGCTGCATCAATATTCACGCATCGTTATTGCCGCGTTGGCGCGGCGCGGCTCCCATCCAACGCGCCATTGAAGCCGGGGACGGTGAAACCGGGATCGACATCATGCAGATGGAGGTCGGTCTCGACACCGGCCCTGTCCTGCATGAAAGGCGCATTGCGGTCGCGCCCGACGATACTGCCGCAACGCTCACGGAAAAGCTCACTGCGCTCGGCGCGACGGCGATTGTCGAGGCACTTCATGACCTGCCCAGCCTGACACCGCGCCCCCAAGACGCGGCACTCGCGAGCTATGCCAATAAACTCAGCAAATCCGAAGCCATCATCGATTGGGCCGCCCCAGCCAGTCAAATCGAGCGGCGCTTGCGCGCGTTCGATCCGTTCCCTGGTTGCGAGACTCGCCTCGGGGGTGAGCGTCTGAGAATTTGGCGTGGCAAGGTGGTCCCGCGCGCGCAAGCCGCAGCGCCGGGCGAAATCTACGCAACGTCGCCACACGAGCTCGTTATCGCCTGCGGCGTCGATGCACTCCAGGTACTGCAGGCGCAGCGCGACGGTGGCAAACGCGTGCAAGTCCACGATCTACTGCAATCCATGCCGTTAAAGGTAGGGCAAAAATGTCAATGAAGCGTCGCTCGCCTCCGAACAAACCCCGGGGAACTGCGACACCACCGATCGCAGCGACGGATGCACGCACAGCCACTGCGGACACCGCACCCACACTGCCAGCGGGCGCTGTTCGCGGCATGGTGTTGGTGCAGGTCGTCGCGTAGCAGGTCGTCGGGCGCGTCATGGCAGGCAAAAACCTTGATCGCGAGATTGCAGAGTTGCTCGCCGCTAACCCATCACTCACGCAAAACGAGCGCCAAGCCGTTCACTCGATTTGCTTCGATACATTACGACATGCGGGGCTAATCAACGCGCAGCTCGACGTGTTGCTCAGCCAACCGCTCACTGATCCCGCCGTGCGCCACTTGTTGCAAGTGGCATTAGCGCAGTTACAGTTTTCCAAAGCGGCCGCGCATGCCATCGTCGACCACGCTGTTGATGCTTGCGAGTTCATGGGTTTGGCGCGCGCTAAGGGCCTTGTAAACGCCGTACTCCGGAACTTCTTGCGCACGCCAGATAAGTTCGCACGCCAACGCTTCAAGGACCCGGTGGCGACACTCGATCATCCACGCTGGTGGATTCAACGCGTACGCGCCGCCTACCCCGATTCCGCTGACAGCTTGCTTGCCAGCGCTGGCCTCCACCCGCCAATGCACTTACGCGTGAACGCTCGTGCGAGTAATCCAGAGGCGTATCTCGCGCAACTTGCGAGCGCCGGGCTGAGCGCGCATGCCTTGGGCATGGATGCAATCTGTGTTGAGAACCCCATCCCGGTAAGTGCATTGCCTGGTTTTGCGGAGGGGATCGTATCCGTACAAGATCTCGGTGCGCAGCTCGCCGCGCACCTCTTGGCACCCAGAACAGGCATGCGTGTGCTCGACGCGTGTGCCGCCCCTGGTGGGAAAACCGGGCACCTCTTGGAATCTGCGGACATCGAGCTTACTGCGCTTGATACTGACAAATTTCGCCTCAAGCGCGTTGAGGAAAATCTGCGACGCCTCAAACTAAGCGCGCATGTTCAACAGGCGGATGCGGCACAGCCTAGCCAATGGTGGGACAAACGCCCGTTCGACCGCATCCTCCTCGATGTTCCCTGCTCAGGTTCAGGCGTCACCCGCCGACACCCAGACATCAAGTGGATTCGGCGTGAATCCGACATCAAGCGATTTATACAAACACAAGCCAAGCTACTTGACGCTCTTTGGCCTTGCCTCGCCCCTGGTGGCCAACTCCTCTACGCAACGTGTTCAGTTTTTGCTGAAGAGAATGAGGACGTGGTGAAGGCTTTCTTGGCCTCGCACCCCGATGCTGCAGAAGAGACTGCACTGCCTGACGCAGCCAGAAGCGCCGTAAACGCGCGTTCGTCACAAAATGCGCCGGGTCTGACACTGCTGGCCAACGAAGTACACGACGGTTTTTACTACGCGCTAATCCAGAAAAAGACGTGACCATCGCCCAGCACACACCTCGCTTGCACCGACAGCTGCCCAGCCATTGGGTGGCCTGCGTGTTCGCGTGGTTGATGCTGGTTTGGCCCACGCTCGCGGCAGGCGACACCGTAAAGGTAATCTCTGCACGTCTCGAGCAGACGGAGGATGGTTACCAACTCAACGCCGACTTTGACCTGCAACTGTCGAGCACGCTGCTTGAGGCCGTCCGTAAAGGCGTGCCGCTCTATTTCGACGTTGAATTCGAACTTACCCGTGATCGTTGGTATTGGTTGGACGACGTTGTGGTGAAGGGGTCGCGTGAGCGTCGTCTCAGCTACTCACCATTGACAGAGCAATACCGACTGACGACATCGGGTATTTCACAAAACATCAGTACGGCTGAAGATGTACGACGAGTCCTTTCGCGCATTCGTTCTTGGACGGTTGCCGAACGTGGCAGGTTCAAGCCGGGAGAGAAGATGCAAGCAGCCGTCAGGTTTCGGCTCGATACTGCGCAACTCCCCAAGCCATTCCAACTCAACACCATTGGTTCGCGCGAGTGGAGCTTGTCGAGCGAGTGGCAGCGATGGACCGTCACCATTGGTAAGGATGGGGGCGTGCAACCATGATGCGCATCATCATTCTGGTTTGCGTAGCGCTCGGTGTCGCGTTGATCGCGCTAATGTTTCGCGCCTCGGGCAACAACACCGTCTTTGAGCAGCACTACCAAAGTTTGTTCTGGGTTGGCCTGGGCTTGACCATTGGTCTAGCCTGCTTGGTTAGCTTTCAGGTTTACTCGTTGGTGCGTCGCGTGCGCGCGCGCGAGTTCGGCTCCCAGTTGGCATTGCGTCTGATGGCCGTGTTCGTGCTGATGGCAATCATTCCCGGCGGCTTGGTCTATGCGATTTCGGTGCAGTTCTTGAATCGCTCGATCGATTCTTGGTTCGACGTTCCCGTAGACCAAGCATTCAAGAGCGCGCTCAGTCTAGGCCGCGCAGCGCTGGATGCGAACGCGGTCGAGCTTCTACGTCGCTCGCGAGATGCCGCGATTCGCGCCGCTGATGCTAAAGGGGACGCGATTACCGTGGCGCGACAGATTCGCTTCTTATACAACTTCGATGAGGTCAGCGTCGTGGGCGAAGACGCGGGCGTGCGCGCGTGGGTTGGCGGCGACGCCGAAGTGCCGAACAACCGCAACCGCCTCATTCCGGAGAAGCCCAGCGTTGATGAATTACGTGACGCCGCTCAAATGGGCCCACAGAAATTCTCCGAGACGCTCGGGGAGCGTGCCATCTATTCACGCGTCGTCATCTTGGTGCCCGCCGCACCTGGCATTGACGGCACACGATTCCTTCAGATCGTGCAGTCTGCACCAAAACAAATCATCACTGACGCACAGAGCATTGAAACCGGCGTGCGCGATTACGAACGCCTCCAGTTGCTGCGCGACGGGCTGAAACGTGTGTTCGCGTTGACGTTGACCGTGGCGATGGTGTTAACGCTAACGTCTGCGATTTCGCTTTCCTTCCTGCTTTCCGAACGGCTGTCTGCACCTTTGTCTGCACTCGCCGAATCGACCCGCGCAATTGCGAAGGGCGACTTCACGAAGCTCAACCCGGTCAAGAGTAGAGACGAGTTCGGTGTGCTCACGCAGTCGTTTAACATGATGACGCGACAGCTCAGCGAAGCTTCGGACAATGTGGCGCGCAAGCAGCAGGAACTCCAGACAACAAATGCCTATCTCGAATCGATCCTTGGCAACTTGACATCTGGTGTAGTAACGCTCGATCACGATCTTAACGCGCGATCTGTCAATCGCGTGGCGCGCGAAATGCTGGGTGTCGATGCCGCCTTGATCGCGGGTTATCCCTTCAAAGATTGGGGAAAACAACGCCCATATCTGAGTGACCTAATTGAAGAGATTCGCGGTGAGCTCCAACGATCGCGCGCAGACTCGTCGGCGAAGTCCAAGCCGTGGGAGAAGCAGTTCACCATCGATTCAACGGACAACCTTGCAGCACCATCGGGGAACACCGTGCAGATGCGCGCAACGACCAAGAAGACCGTTCTGGTTCGCGGCACACAGTTAAGTGAACAAGCGGGCGGAGAGGGGGCCGGATTCGTCTTGGTGTTTGACGACATTACTCGCCTCATCCAAGCGCAGCGCGATGCGGCGTGGGGCGAAGTGGCAAGGCGCCTCGCACATGAGATCAAGAATCCATTGACCCCGATCCAATTGTCAGCCGAGCGGATGGCCATGAAGCTCGCAGACAAGTTGCCCACTGCCGAGCGCGAAATGCTGCAGCGTTCGACGCACACAATCGTCGCGCAAGTCGCCGCGCTAAAGGGCATGGTGGACGATTTCAGCCTCTATTCACGCGCTTCGCGAATGGAGCTTGGTCCCGTTGATATTAACGAGGTGGTATCGGACGTTTTGGCCCTGTACGAGTCGATTCCAGTCCAAATGAATATCGAGCTAGGCAAAGATCTGCCGACCGTGTCAGCCGATCCGGCGCTCCTGCGTCAGGTAATTCACAACCTTATGCAAAACGCACAGGATGCGTTGCAGGCCTCCGTCTCGCCAACCATATCTATCCGAACCTGTTTGCAGGGCAACGATATTGAACTACGTGTCGAAGACAACGGTACAGGCATCCGCGACGATGTACTGAACCGGATCTTTGAGCCATACGTGACGACTAAAGCACGGGGCACCGGTCTTGGCCTACCGATCGTCAAGAAGATCATCGATGAACACCGCGGCAGCGTCGAGGCGGAAAACCTCTCGCCTAGCGGTGCGGCGATCACTATTCGCCTGCCCATCGCAAACCCTAGTTTGTTCGCGCAACAACATGCGTCGAATGCTTCCAACCAGACCAGCTAAACTGCCGTGCAGGTAAAGATCATGCCAGCAAACAACATCCTCGTAGTCGATGACGAAATCGGCATCCGCGAACTCTTGTCCGAGATTCTCAAGGACGAGGGATATTCCGTGCGCGTCGCCGAAAACGCTCAGGCCGCCCGCGCTGCGCGCAAAGAAGCTCGCCCAGACTTGGTTTTGCTGGACATTTGGATGCCAGACATGGACGGCATTTCGCTGCTCAAGGAGTGGGCGCAGACCGGACAGCTGACGATGCCGGTCGTGATGATGTCGGGACACGGCACGATCGAGTCGGCCATTGAGGCCACGCGCATCGGTGCGTTCGACTTCCTTGAAAAACCGATCAGCCTGCCAAAGCTCGTTGCCACGGTTGGCAAAGCGCTTGCGGGTGGACGTGTGTTGCCCAAACCCGGCTTGTCCTTTGCGCACCTAGGGCGCGCGAAAATCATTAGTGAGCTGCGACAGCGCCTCGATCAAGTGAGCCGCCTACGCGTACCACTATTGTTGACGGGTGAGCCAGGCTGCGGCTTTGAACTTATCGCGCGCATGGTCCATCTGCGCAACACGCCGTGGTTTGCGCCACCCGATCACAGCTGGTTGGGAGTGAACCCGTTTGCGCCCTTAGCGGAAACACGCGATGGCGTTCTGTTTATTGAAGATATCGAGCGACTGAGTCGCAATGAGCAACGCGGGCTGTCGCAACTCATTACCAAGCTCGATAAGTTCAACGTAAGGTTGGTTGCCGCGACATCGCACGCATTGATCCCGATGATCGAATCAGGTGAATTCGATTCGAACTTGCACGCACAGCTGTCCGGCATAACGTTACGCATCCCGTCGTTGCGCGAGCACGCCGAAGATATCCCTGATCTGGCCAATACGATGCTATTGCAGATGGTAGAAGCGAACGAATGTGCGCTGCGTTCATTTAGTGTTGGCGCGCTTAATGCCCTGCGCAATCTCGAATGGCCCGGAAACCTGCCGGTGTTGCAGAACGCGGTGAAGACGCTCGCGTTAACGAGCTTGTCTACGGAGATATCGACCGACGATGTGGCACGCGTCGCGGCGGAGCTCGGCTTAGGTGTGGCGGTGGTCGCGGATGCGCCGATGGGTGGCATTCCATATGACTTGCCACTTCGTGAAGCGCGTGAACGTTTTGAGTACCAGTATTTCCTGCACCACATCCGGCACGAGGACGGCAATATGTCGCGCGTGGCAGAGAAAGTTGGCCTTGAGCGAACGCACTTGTACCGCAAGCTCAAGCAGCTCGGTATCCGGCCATCGGGCAAAACGGAGTAACGATTGGTGCGCGGCTTAGGCGCTCGCCGCGCATCGTTACTACGTGTTCAGCAGTTGTCCAATGCGAACGACTGTGAGTCCGGGTTTGACGTTGACTAGGGTCGGCATCACCAGTACGCAGTTGTCGTAAGGTGCCGTTACAGGCTGCCCGCTGTCCCAAGCGAACACCTCACCCTGGCGCTCGATGATATCGAGTCCCTTGGTGCCAGCGCGAAATTGGTAGTCCGTCGTCGATGCGATGAGTGCGTCGGTGATGCGCACTACGCGCGTTGGCGGCACTGGTGACGGATCAATATGCGAGGCAGCAGTAGCCGCATCCACGCAGCCCGTTTCTCGCAAGAATCGCCAAACGGTTTGCCATGCGACATCCGCCGCACGATGCTCCCAGTGCTGTCCGCACTCGACCAGTAACGCATTCTTGCCAGAAGCAGGATCACCAAAGCCCGCGAAATCGCGCATGCGCGTGCCGTTAGCGTGACCACGATCACTTACGATGAACTCCGGAATGCCCACGCGTTGCGCAAACGAGATGCCTTTATCGAGCGGACCGCAGATCATGACTGGCTCGTGCGGATCATGCATCGAATGAATATCGAGCAGGAAATCAACATCCTCAATAATCGGCCGCATCGCACGTGCACGTCTAAGCTCTGAGGAGTCACGTGCACCATTGAGCGCTTTTTCGGTCCAGACGCGATTGAAATCTTCGTCGACGTAACGTGTCGTGTGCGGTTCGTCAGGATTCCAACGCATAAACGCGTCGACGTTGGCAAACGAGAGTGATAGTCGGCCACGCGCGGGCCGCACATCCATTCGAAATAGGCGGTCAACCGCAATGGCACCGCAAATCTCATTACCATGCGTCACAGCATTGATCATGACGTGCGGACCAGCCACACCAGAATCAAATGTGGTGATGTACTCGACCCCGGTGTTTCCCTCACGGTAGGCCGAAATATCAGGCGGGCGAAGCTCCACCTTGTAGACAGGAGCCATTAGTGGTCGTGATGGTGACGATGCCCACCATGACCCCCATGGTCATGGCCACAATCGTGGTGTGCGTGATCATGGCCCGGCATGTGCTCGTGTGCGTACGCAGCGACTTCCTCGATCAACTTTGTGAGATCTTGTTTGAGCGTGGCGAAGTTGGCATTTGGCTCACGCGTATCCTCGTCCATGTAGAGGCGACGATTAACCTCCACTTGGAGTGAATGCATATTCTGCGCGGGGTCGGAGTACGCACGCACCAGTTCTACACCTTTGTAAGGGTCGTTGATGCGCACGTCATAACCCATTTCCTTCAACACTACTGCGACAAAGTTGGTAAACGCAGGCTCGCACGTCGTACCATCGCGGTCACCCAAAACGAAATCGGCACGCGCCACACCTGGCCCCTCTTCGGAGATGACCGACGAAACGGCTGGCATCGAGTGGCAGTTGAGGTGCCAAACCGCACCGTAGTGTTTATGCGCGGCGTTGATGGTGTCGCGCAGGGCCTTATGGTACGGAGCGTAATACTTGGCGATGCGCGCTTGCACTTCGGCCACCGTCAGCTTACGGTTGTAGATCGCCTCGCCGGTATCGAGCAGGCGCCAGACGAGTCCAATACCTTTGTCGGTTTTTTTGGTGACGTTGATTGGGCCTGGCCACGCGCTGTCCAGCAACGCAGGGTCGATATCGAGCAGTGAGCGATTGGCGTCGATATAGCTGCGGGGAAACTGCGCGGCAATTAGGGTCGCGCCGAGATCGGGTGCGGCCTCGTAAAGAACATGCACATGCGTATCTTCGGCACGACGCAGGGTGGCGTAGTCGACAACGTAGTTGAAGTCTGCCGGGTAGCGCGTGCCGCTATGTGGCGAATCCAACACGACGGGCACCTCATGGTCGTGCGTCGTACGCGGTGGAGCCAATGTATAGGCAAGGCTAGGTTGCAGGATGGTCATGATGAACTCTGTAGCGGGGAGTGCGCGGGGTGCGGGGGGTGAACGAGATGGCAGGCGACGAGCCGGTCAGACGAAGATGATAGCGCTTTAAGGATGGGCGGCTGTTCTTTGCACCCAGCAGCAGCCGTTGCGTGCGGGCAACGTGGATAGAAGTGACAACCGTTTGGCGGATTGAGTGGGGAAGGAATCTCGCCTCGGATCGGCACGAAATCGCGGCGGCGCGGTATCACGCATAGGAAATAGGACGTTGCATCCGCAACGTCGCTGCGAAGCAACCCAAAGACCGCGATAATACCCGCTACTGTCTTTTCGCTCCCGCGCGGCCCTCTGCCCCGGTTGGCATGGACGCACGAAAGCCCCATGAATTCGAGCCCACTCGTTTCACGCTTCGAGGCAATGCTTGTCGATGGAAAAGACTCGGCCTTGCTCCGTTTCTCCTTGGGAAACGCTCATCTTCAAGTGAGCGACTATGCCAAAGCAGCAGTGCATCTCGAGACGGCCGTCACACAGGACCCAAACTACTCGGCAGCTTGGAAACTGCTCGGCAAGGCATACGCAGCGATGAACGATGCAGATCGCGCACGCGCAGCGTTCGACTCCGGTATCGCGGCGGCGGAGCGGCAGGGCGACAAGCAGGCAGCGAAGGAAATGCAAGTTTTCCGAAAACGGCTTGCGCCGCCAACGGAGTGATGGCTAATGTCCGGCTAAGAAGGCCTTGACGGTGTCGGCGTCGATTGACGCATCGGTTGAAGACTGCCCGATGGCGTCGAGCAGAATCAGCCGCAGACGACCGCGTTCGTTCTTCTTGTCACGCGCCATGTGCGTGAGCCAAACATCAGGCGCAATGCGTGGTGGCTCAACCTCAAGGCCTGCGCGCGTGATGAGCGCCAATACGCGTTCAGCCTCATCTGCCGAGATTCTGTTGAGCGACGCCGAGAATTTCGTCGCCAGCGCCATGCCACAGCCAACCGCCTCACCGTGCAACCAAACGCCATATCCGAGCGCAGACTCAATCGCATGCCCAAACGTATGACCGAAGTTAAGCAGCGCTCGGCCGCCCTGGGGTCGCGTTTCGAACTCGTCATCGGCGACGACCCTCGCCTTGATTTCGCATGAGCGCTTGATCGCCTCCCGCATAGCTGGAGGTTCCTGCGCATTGAGCGCATCCAGATTTTCCTCGAGCCAAGCAAAGAATGTTGCGTCCAGTGCCACACCATACTTGATGACTTCTGCAAGGCCGGCACGAAATTCTCGCGCAGGGAGGGTCTGCAGTACGCTTGGGTCGATCAGCACATGGATCGGTTGGTGAAACGCGCCGATCATGTTCTTGCCGAGCGCGTGGTTAATCGCGGTCTTGCCGCCCACTGAGGAGTCGACTTGGGCCAGCAATGTAGTTGGCACTTGCACAAACGCGATTCCGCGCTGATAGATTGCGGCAGCAAAGCCAACCATGTCACCGATAACACCGCCGCCGAGCGCAACAAGCAAAGTCTTTCGGTCGCTCGCTGAAACGAGCAGCGCATCAAAGATTTGGTTGAGGCTCTGCCAGGACTTTTGGTCTTCGCCATCTGGCAGCAACACATTGCGCACATCCGCGTGACGCGCGCCAACAGCGCGCATCAATCTCTCGCCATACAGCGCAAACACGTGTGGGTTGCTCACCACGAACACGCGAGAGAAACCTTTAAGGTCGATCGCTTCCCATCCTGTTTCAAGGGCGCCATGTCCGATCGCAATTGGATAGCTACGCTGCGCCAAGCGGACATTGACGTGGTCAATGCTCGCCATTGATTGCGGGGCTTCGCTCATGAGGTTCACGGCGTTTATGAAGAAATGTCGGTCGATCGGGGCGTGGCAGCGTGTGCTTCGATGGCAGAAACAAGGTCACGAGCGACCCGCGCCTTATCTGCGGCGACCGCCTCGAAGGTCAGATGTGCGACCTCATTGTACAAGGGTGCCCTTTCAGCGAGCAGTGCCTCGAGCTTTTCGCGACCATTGCCACCTGACAGCAACGGCCTGGTCTTGCCCGCAGCTTCGCGCTTTGGCGTACTGGCGGTGCGCTGATCAAGCATGTCAAGGTCGGCGCGCAGGTAGATTACCAAGCCACGCGTACGAAGCGCCTCGCGATTCTCCTTGCGCAACACCGCGCCGCCGCCGGTAGCCAAAAGCACACCGTCAACTTGTGTCAGCTCTTCAATCAGCGCCGCCTCGCGGGACCGGAAACCTGCCTCGCCTTCGATTTCGAATATGGTCGCAATCTCGACGCCATTACGCTTAGTCAGTTCGGCATCAACATCGATGAACTCAAGATTGAGCGCCTTAGCAGCGAGACGACCAAGCGTGCTCTTGCCTGAACCGGGCATGCCGACCAGAAAGACGCGGCGCAGCGCGTGAGGAGCGGCGTCAGTAGTCATGAGTGCCTATAAATGCGAAGCGGGCCGTCTGGCCCGCTTCGAGTGGATTGCGATTGCCGATCAACGAACGGTAAGCTGATCTTTGATGATGCGTGGCGTGATGAAGATAAGCAACTCGGTCTTTTCATCGCGCTTGGTGGTGGTCTTGAAAAGATTACCCAAAACTGGGATGTCGCCGAGCAGCGGGACCTTGGTCACGTCCGTACGCGTGGTCTGCTCATAAATGCCCCCGAGCACGATGGTTTCACCGTTGTCAGCGAGCACTTGAGTTTTCAGCGTGCGCGTGTCGATGGATGGGATACCGCCAATCAGTGCACCGACGGAGTCTTTCTTGATGTCCAAGTCCATGATCACCTTGTCATCAGGCGTGATCTGCGGCGTGACATCCAAGGACAGCACAGCTGGCTTGAACTGTGTCGTGGTACCACCGCTTGACGCCTGCGTCTGGAAACCAATCTCAGTACCTTGGGTGATAGTGGCCTTGCGCTTGTCTGCCGTAACGATACGCGGGTTCGATACAACCTTACCGCGGTTGTCAGCCTCAAGTGCTGACAGCTCCAAATTGACAACGTTGCCATTGCCAAGATTAAGGAACGTCAGGCCAAGCTGCCCGGCAGCGGCAACCGGCAGATTGACGTTCAGATCGCCCGCCGTGAATCCCGTCGGCAGCGTGCCGCGCGATATTGCATTAGCTTGCGTTGCCGTTCCGGAGATGCCGATGTTGCGGCCATCTGCTGTCACACCAGCAGCCGTGCCGAAACGTGCCCCAAGTTGACGTCTAAAGTTATCGTCAGCCACGACGATTCTAGCTTCGATCTGCACTTGCCGCACGGGCACATCGAGTTGCGTGAGCAGTCGGCGAACTTCGTCCAGTCGTGCGGGCACATCCTGCACAAACATCGTGTTGGTGCGTGAGTCAACGGTCACCGAGCCGCGGCGCGACAATATTTTTTGCTGGCCATCACTCAAGAGCGCGCGTACATCTGATGCCTTAGCGTACGAAAGCACAAAACTCTCGGTGCGAAGCGGCTCGAGCTCTGTCGTTTGTTGCGCAACTTCGAGTGCAAGTTTTTCTTTGGTAGCGAGCTCATCCGACGGCGCGATCAGAACGACGTTACCGTTCTTGCGCTTCGACAACCCCTTAGATTGCAAGATGATATCCAGTGCCTGATCCCACGGCACATCCTTCAGGCGCAACGTAATGTTGCCGCCAACTGTGTCTGTGGTGATGATGTTCAGACCCGTGAAGTCTGCGATAACCTGAAGAACGGCGCGCACTTCAATACTCTGGAAATTCAGCGAGAGCTTTTCACCAGCATAGCCTGCCGAGCCCTGCACCATCTTGTTCGGGTCTTCCTTGATGGGCTTCACTTCGACAATGAATTGAGTATCAGTCTGATAGGCAGAGTACTCCCACAAACCGCGCGGCTCGATCACCATGCGCGTGTTCGCGCCTTGCTCAATCATGTCAACAATGCGAACTGGCGTTGCAAAGTCCAGCACGTCGAGACGGCGCAGCAAATTCTTAGGTGCCGACGTATTGATGAAGTCGATGATGACAACCTTGCCCTGCTGACGAATGTCGATACCGGTTGTCGCAGAGGACAAATCAACGATTACGCGACCTTCACCATTCGGCCCACGGCGAAAATCAACATCACGGACGGCGTAACGCGTGACGGCTGCGGCGGGAGCGGGTTCGGCAAAGCGCGTCACCTGCGCTGTTTCTTTCAGAGTGCCTTGTACGCCCGCGTCGAGCATGATCATCAGCGCGCCGTTGTCGAGAGCCGCGGTGTAATTCATCGGGCGACCGAGATTGATGACTAGGCGAGTACGATTGCCTGCTTCAACAATGTTCGCCGTACGTACATCGCCCTGACCGATATCGACGAGTGTTTTGCCGGTACCATTCGTGATATTCGGGAGGTCAATTGTCACGCGCGCTGGATTGGTGACGGTGAACCCATTAGGTACCGCCGCGAGTGGTGAGCTAAAGGGGGGGCGCAGGGCAACCTTGCCCCCCGACTGAGGGACGACCGAAAGCGACTCAAGCGCGTTTTGCGCTTGGGCTGCGCCTGCCGCGCAGGACATCGCGACGCCCAACGCCAAAATCGAACTAACGCGCGCGAGGCCACCGCGGAGTCGATTGAGCGCTCGCGTGAGACGCAGCATCGGCTGGGAAATGATGGCTTGCATGACTATCTTCCTCCCGGGGCAGGCCCCTCGAGCAATGGAAGAATGCTTTCGCGTTCAGTCCAATCCCCGGCGGTGTCCTGCACAATTTCTTTCAGTTTGATTTCGGAATCGCTAACGTCGACGATGAGGCCGAAGTTCTGGCCTAGGTAGTTGCCTTTTTTGACACGATATAAAGTGCGATCTGCGCGCACGAGGGCAAACATGACGCCGTTTTGGTACAGCGTGCCGACCATTTTGATTTGTTCGAGCGGAAAGGCCTCAAGCGGCTCTTTGCGCCGATTTAGGTCTGGTGCGTTGGCGCCAGCATTCTCCTGCTTGATAGCAAGCTTGCGTGGCTTGAACGGATCCGGGAGGTCAAACCCCTCATACGCAAACGGCGCAAACGGTTTGACTTGCGGTAGTGGGTCAATCTTGCGTGTGACGCTCTTCTCGGAATCACGCACGAATTGGCGCAGGTCCGAATAGCCCTCGCCGCAACCGGCCAAGATTGCGGGAACAAGAATGCACGCCGTGACGGGCTTTAGTCTGCTGATTCGCATCACTTGCCTCCCGGCTTCGCAGCCGACTTCGTCGTCTTGCGCTGCGCGGCGATCTCTTCAGGGTCGAGGTAACGGTAAGTCTTTGCCTTCGCTTCCATGCTCAGCATACCGTCCTTTAGCGTATCGATCTTCAGATCGTTCAGCAAGACGATACGCGGCAGTTTGGACACGTCGCTCGCAAACGCTCCGAGGTCGTGGTAATTCCCAGTCACCTTCAGATCGACCGGTTTCTCTGCGTAGAACTCGGTGAAGTTTTCGTTCGGCGCTGGCTTGAAGAGCTCAAATTGCAACCCACGGCCCAAACCTGCCTGGTTGATGTCAATAATCAATGCTTCGATTTCGGACTTCGTCGGCAGCTGCTTCAACAGGGCACCAAAAGACTGCTCAATTTCAGCCCGTTGCTGTTGGTAAGCTTCAAGGTTAACCGCGAGCTTCTTTTTCTCAAGGAATGTGTTCTTGAGTTCGGTTTCCTTCTTCTCTTCGCGATCGAGTTCTTCACGCTGGGCGCTGAACACCGCAAACCAACCACCGACGATGATGGCGGCGAACAACCCGAGAAGCGCGGCTGCTTTGAATGGCCAAGGCCAGTTGCCCGGGTTTTTCGGGTCAAGCTGCTTTAGTTCTTCTATCCACTTATTCATGTTCATGGGCTATTTCCCCGCCGGCTTCGGTGCCGCTGGCGCACCCTTGCGCGGCCCACCCTTGTCATCAGGTTTGGCACGCTTCACGAAAAAGTCTAGGTTGAACTCGTTGGCGCGCTGGTTGTTCACCATGACGGCCTTGATCTCAATGAGGTTGGGGTTTTCCAAGAATGGAGACGCCTCAATGTTGCGCATGAACGCAGAGACGCGCGCTTGTGATTGGGTGTAGCCAGTCACGTTCACCTTTGTGCCCGTCTGGCGAATCGATTTCAGGTATAGCCCTTCCGGCAACTGTCGCAGCATCTGGTCGAGTAGCTGTACCGGCTCTGAGCGGTTGCTCTGCAACCCTTCGACAACTTGCTTCTTGGCAAGCAGCGATGCGGTTTCTTCGCGAATCTTGCGAATCTCTTCAATCTGCTTGTCGAGCTTCGCGATTTCGCCAGTTATATACTGATTGCGGCCCTTTTGGTTCTCAACCTCCGCGTTGAAAAAAAACCAAAGCAAACCACAAATGGCCAACGCGAGCGTGGCGGTCAGGCCGGCGAGAACAGCGATTTGCTGCTGGCGCGCTTTGCGTCGCGCCTCGCGATGCGGGAGTAGGTTTATCCGAATCATGACGGGTCAAACCTTCTCATCGCCAAGCCGCACGCAATCATCAAAGCCGGAGCATCAACTGTGAGCTGGCGTGGCTTGATTTTTGAGGACAACGCCATATTCGCGAACGGATTCGCAACTACGGTGTGAACTTGGGTGCGTTGAGCCACCATTTCTTCCAAGCCGTCGAGCATTGCGCAGCCGCCACACAACACGATGTGATCGACCTTGCTGAACTGTGTTGACGTGAAGAAGAACTGCAACGCTCTCGATATTTCGAGAACGATCTTTTCGTTAAACGGTTGGAGCACATCAGGCCCGTAGTTCTCGGGAAGCCCACCAGTCTTCTTCGCAACTTCGGCCTCTTCAACGGGCATGCCGAACTGTCGCGAAATGTCCTGCGTCAGCTGGTAGCCACCGAGCTGCTGCTCGCGCTGATAGACCTGTTGGTCCTCATGCATGACAGTGACGCGGGTTGTTTGCGCGCCGATGTCAACAATCGCGGTGACGTCTTTGTCTTCAACACCGGTTGCCGCACCCTTAATCATGTCGAACGCCGCCAAGGCCGCATACGACTCGACATCCATCACGATCGTCTTCAGACCCGCCGCTTCAGCGACCGCGACACGGTCTTCAATCTTTTCTTTGCGCGACGCGGCGATCAGGACCTCAACTTCGTCTTCGCTTCCGGGCGAAGGGCCGATGATCTGGAAATCGAGATTCACTTCATCCAGGCTAAAAGGAATGTATTGATTCGCTTCAGACTGAACTTGGTACTCCATATCATCTTCGCGCTGGTCACCCTTGAGCAGCACCTTCTTGGTAATCACCGCAGCAGACGGCAGCGCCATCGCAATGTTCTTGATACGCGTCGCCATCTGCTTGTGGGCGCGCTTCATCACCTCGCCCGCAGCTTCAATATTGGCGATGTTTCCGTCTGAGACAGTGTCTTTTGGCAATGGCTCAATCACGTACCGCTCAACGCGATAGAGGCCTTTTCCGGCTTCGGCAATCTCGACCATCTTGATAAAGGACGAGCTGATATCGACCCCGATCAGCGGAGGCGCTTTGGCGCGTAGAAACTCAAATTGATCCGCGAGTTTTTCTTTTAGCATGGACGACTACACTTTCCGGTAGGCGCGGTCGTGTTTCCCCCGTCGCATACGCCGCTTCTGTTTCGGTCGCGAACAGCCCCAATTAGCCTCGACCCATTGTCGACGGGATGAAAATCCCCGCAACGAGCCGGATCAGGCCGCCAACTTGATAAACAACTTTACACAATTTACATTAAATCCTAGCAACAAGTAGCGGACGTGTAAAGCATTTTTTCCGAAATGAGGGTTCTGGGCTTGCTCGCACAAGCGCCGATTTCCCGCCCCGTTGCAAGGATCACCGCCACAAAGTTGCCAGAGTTTGGGAGGGCGAACAAAGGGGTCACTCGGGCCCGCCGATATAATCTCGTCATCTTCTGCTTATTGAGGCGCCGGTTCAATCCCGGCGTTGGGTGACGCGAGTATGGGTGTCCGCTGGTGGTTTTACCCCCTGATCCTGCTGGGGTCGCTGATCTTGGTCGGTATGGGGGTGCTAGCGCTTACCCTCGTACTGCTATATCCAGGCTTGCCTTCCATAGAAGCGGTCACTGACTATCGTCCCAAGTTGCCGCTCAAGGTGTTCACCGCCGAAGGCGATCTCATCGGCGAATTCGGGGAGGAGAAACGCTCCTTTGTGCGCGTGCAGGATTTCCCGGATGTCATGAAACAGGCAGTGATCGCGGCCGAGGACGAGCGCTTCTACCAACACGGTGGGGTCGACTACATTGGCCTCACGCGTGCGGCAACTGCAATGTTAGCGTCAGGCAAGATCAAGGGCGGTGCATCGACAATCACCCAGCAAGTGGCCCGAAACTTCTTCCTGACCAACGAGCAAACGATCACACGGAAAGTAAGCGAGTGGATGCTCGCTTACAAAATCGAGGCCAACCTGACTAAGGATCAGATCCTAGAGATCTACCTGAACCATATTTTCTTGGGAAACCGCGCCCACGGCTTTGCTGCGGCGAGTCGCGTGTACTTCAATAAAGACGTACGTCAACTGACGGCTGCCGAGGCCGCGATGCTGGCGGGCCTCCCAAAGGCGCCGTCGCAATACAACCCCTTCAACAATCTCAAGCGCGCCACCCTCCGCCAACAGTACGTTCTGCGGCGCATGGGCGAGCTTCGCTTCTTGAACGACGCACAGCTCGCTGCTGCCCGCGCTGAGGTGCTGAAGTTCAACCGCGAGCGCCAGATGTACCCGGTCGTCGCCGACTACGTCGCCGAAATGGCGCGGCAGGAGGTGTTTGAACAGTACGGCGAGAAGGCCTACGTCAGCGGAATCCGCGTCATCACCACGGTTCGCCGAGCCGAGCAAGAAGCCGCCGTTCAAGCGCTCCGCAAGGGCGTGCTCGAGTACGACCGACGTCATGGTTACCGGGGCCCAGAGGGGCTAGTGAGCCTACCCGCGAAAAAAGAAGACGTCGATGAGGCCATCGACGAGGCGCTGAGCGATAAAGACATCGTTGCCGATCTCATGCCAGCGGTCATTACCAGTGTCGACCCCAAGCAGATTGTCGCAACGACTAAGCGCGGCGAAGAAATCGTCATGACGGGCGATGCAATCCGATTCGCTGCACGCGCGATTGCCGAAAAGGCGGGGCCCGGCAAGTTGGTGCGCGGCTCTGTGATTCGTATCGCGCGCGATGAAAAAGGTGTGCCCGTGATCGCCCAGCTTCCCAAGGTTGAGGCTGCATTCGTTGCGATGGACCCGATTGACGGAAGCGTCCGCGCGCTCGCGGGCGGCTTTGACTTCACGAGCAACAAATACAACCGTGTGACTCAGGCGCTCAGACAGCCTGGATCCTCGTTCAAGCCGTTTATTTACTCGGCCGCGTTAGAGAAAGGCTTCACGCCGGCAACGGTCGTCAACGATGCCCCGATCGTCTTTGACCCGGGCCGTAACGCCGGACAAGTTTGGGAGCCAAAGAACTACGACGGCAAATACGAAGGCCCGATGCGATTGCGCCAAGCACTCGCCAAATCAAAGAACATGGTATCGATTCGCGTACTGCAGGCAATCACGCCTCAATACGCACAGGATTATGTGACGCGGTTCGGGTTCGACGCCAAACAACATCCGCCCTACCTCACCATGGCGCTCGGCGCCGGCTCAACCACGCCATTGCAGATGGCTGGGGCATATAGCGTTTTCGCCAATGGTGGCTTTAGGGTAAAGCCCTACTTCATCAGCAAAATCACTGACGATAAGGGCGGCGTTCTGTTCGAAGCCACACCCGCGCGTGCCACGACCGAAGAGAGTGCCACGAACGCCGCAGAACGCGTCATTGATCCGCGTAACGCGTTCATCATGAACTCGATCATGCGCGATGTTGTTCGCTATGGTACGGCCGCGCGCGCGATGAGCCTTGGGCGCAACGACTTGGGGGGCAAAACCGGAACGACTAACGATCACTTCGACGCGTGGTTCGCTGGCTTCAGCTCAACACAGGTCGGCATCGCGTGGATAGGTTTTGACAACCCAGCAGACCTCGGCAATAACGAGACTGGTGGGCAGGCAGCGCTGCCGATCTGGATGCATTACATGGGTCGCGTGATGAAGGGCATCAAGGAAGCTCCGTTCGAGCCGCCCCAAGGCATCGCCGTTGTACCCATTCCCGGCGAAAGCAAAGATGGAAAGCCTGCAACAGAATTCGTTTATGTTGAGAACGTTGGAAATGTCGGCGATGGCCCAGCGGCGCTGCGCGAAGCAAACAAGCCGTCCGAAGAAGTAAAGAACCAGATCTTTTGATCTGGCCATCTCCCCCAAGTGATTCGTACTGACTGAAATGTCCAATCGGGCCAAAGACGAGCAACGTCGAACCGTCGCCGAGCTGGCCGCGAGGATCATTAACGATGGCGAGACCGACTACCATCTCGCCAAGCTAAAGGCCCTCAAACAGCTCGGCCTTTCGCCTGAGCATTCAGCGCTACCAGACAACAACCAGATCGACGAGGCGCTGCGCCAGCACTACGCGCTGTTCTCGCCTGTTGCGCAGGGCGAGGCTCTTCGGGCCCTGCGTGAAACAGCACTGAAAGTGTTGGAGTGGCTTAAGCCCTTCGAGCCATGGCTTTGCGGCCCAGTACTGACAGGCGTGGCGAACGCGCATAGCGAAATCGACATTGAGCTTGTCGGCATCGAGCCGAAAACCTTCGAAATGTTCTTGATCAACGCCGGGTTGCCCTTCGACGTTAGCGATCCATTCAAAACCTCTCGCGGGTCACGCGCCCTTCGCTACCATCTTGAATTCAACGATTGTCCAGTCGCCATCACGCTGTTCTCTAACCACGCCGACCGCTCCAGCGTCACCCCTCGCGACAGCGTTCGTTTTGACCGCGCACAAAAATCCGAGGCACTGCGTCGCTTCGGTTTTCCGGCGCCCCCCTCGTGAGTTGAACGCACGCAGCACCCACATTCATTGGGTGCGCGATACTGTGGTCTGCGGCATGTACTAGCCGCTCCCTCACTTAGTTTCGCTAAAGCTGCTGATCAATCATGACTCCCTCAACCGCTCAGGTGCTTGCGCTGACGCGCGAGCTTGTTCAGTTCAACACTATCAACCCGCCCGGAGCGGAGCATGATTGCGCGAGTCATCTCGGACGCATGTTGCAAGACGCGGGCTTTACTGTGTCATACCATGCGTTTGCGGATAAGCGTACAAGTTTGATCGCGACTATCGGTGGGCGGCAGACAAAGCCACCCATTTGCTTTACAGGTCACTTAGACGTCGTGCCGCTTGGGGCGGCGGCCTGGAAGCACGACCCGTTTGCAGCCGAAACCGATGGTGATCGTGTATTTGGTCGTGGCGTCACCGACATGAAGAGCGGCATTGCCGCGTTTACGATTGCGGCCATGCGCTTAGCGCCCTATCTGCAGGATAAACCGGGCCTAACCCTCGTACTCACAGCGTCCGAGGAAGTGGGCTGCGAGGGTGCCAAATATCTCGCACAGGCAGGATTGCTTGAACGCGCTGGGGCGATTGTAGTGGCGGAGCCAACCGCCAACTTCCCTTTTGTGGGACACAAGGGTTTGATTTGGGTTGAACTGGAAGCGAAGGGGAAAACAGCACACGCATCAATGCCGGAGCAGGGCGAGAACGCCATCCTCAAGATGAGTAGCGTGATCGATGACCTATCCCGCTTTAACTGGAAGCATTACTGCGGCGTGGATTGCCACCATGTCATGGGCAAGCCCAGTATGAACATTGCCACCATCCATGGCGGTCTCAACACCAACTCGGTTCCAGACTCCGTCAAGGTCACCGTCGACATGCGCACCGTGCCCGGCATCGATCACGAGCAACTTTGCCGCGCGATCGAGAGCGTGATTGGCGATCGCGCCAAGCTCCGTAAGATTGTCGAAACGCCGCCGCTCTACACTGAGCCTGATGAGTGGGTGAGTCGCATCTTTGCGGCGGCGGCGCCATACTGCGACACCGTTCCGACGCCCGACAATCCGCGCACGATCATGTTTTCAACCGACGGCGCAGATCTGCGTCGCGGTTATCAGGCCCGTGGTAACGGTACTGTGCCAACCGTAATCTTAGGCCCTGGCCAGCCAGAACTCGCGCATCAAACCGACGAGTGGTGTTCGATTTCGCGTACGGAGCAGGCGGTTGCACTGTTCGACCAAATCATGCGCGATTGGAACGACTTGTAGCAGGACGCGTTCAAACCGAGACCGCCATTTTGATGGCGAGTCCCACCAAGAAGATCATAAAGACCTTCTTGAGTGTTTCGACTGGTAGTCGATGCGCCAATCGAGCGCCGTACGGGGCGACAATAAAGCTGGTTAAGGCAATACCAAAGAACGCAGGCAGATAAACGTAGCCGACGGACCACGGCGGCAAACCGTGATCCGCATAGCCGGTCACGACGAAGCCGATGGTGCCAACCAGTGCAAGCGGTAATCCGATGGCGGCCGCCGTACCGATCGCCTCGTGCATGCGCACTTTGGCCCATGTCAGAAAAAGAATAGACAGTACGGCGCCACCGATGCCCGCTAGCGCCGAGACAAAGCCCATGCCGAAGCCGAACAGCGTGAGCCCAGCCCATCCTGGAAGACCGCGCTCTTCACCGCGTTGCGAGGCAAAGAATTCGGCCAGTCGAACGCCAAGCACCATCTGAAACGCCAGAAAGCAAATGAACGCGACAAAGAAAGACTTCAAGAATGTTGTCGTCGAATAGAACGCAAACACTGTGCCGGAGAGAGTGCCCAGAAGAATGCCCGGCGTCATCTGGCGCACCACACGCCAATTCACGGCGCCAAGCTTGTGGTGCGTCCGTGCGCTGGCGAACGCGCCAGGAATGATTGTTGCCATTGATGTGGCCAACGCCATATGGATGACATGGTCTGGCGAATAGCCGCGGGCAACAAACGTGAGTGTCAAGATCGGCACCATGACGGAGCCGCCACCGATACCGAGTAAGCCTGCGAAAAAACCTACGAAGCAGCCGGCCGCAAGGTAGATCAGCAGAAAGTACAGTTCAGGGTGCAGGTTAGGCCTTGAGCAGTTTGTTGATGATCTTCCAATGCGCTGGGCTCACCGGCGTGATCGACAAGCGATTGCCACGCTGCAGGATGATCAAATCAGCAAGCGCTTCAATCGACCTCAATTCAGCGAGCGACAAAAGGCGCGTCTTTCGCACCAGCTCAACATCGACCAACATCCAGCGAGGGCTTTCGCGGGTCGCCTTCGCGTCGAAGTATTTGCTCTTGCGGTCGAACTGCGTTTCGTCTGGGTAGGCGTTCGAACAAACCTTCGCCAGCCCCGCGATTCCCGGCTCCGGGCAAGACGAGTGGTAGAAGAGAACGTCGTCCCCGACCTTCATTTGGTCGCGCATGTAATTGCGCGCCAAGTAATTTCGCACACCAAACCACGGCACTGTGCGAGTTCGGACGAGATCGTCGATCGAGAATTCGTCCGGCTCCGACTTCATTAACCAGCAAGCCACTTGCACTCCATATCGTTTTTTTGCTGACCGCGCTTCGCGGCAGATAGCGCAGCCAGCGCGAAATGCCCAAAATGAAAAAGGGCAAAAGCAGCACGCTACTTTTGCCCTACGGGATGAACTTGAGTGTTCGCTTGAAGCCGCACCTTGAACGCGAGGGTTCAAGGGAGGAAGCACACTGGCTACCGTCAGGTTCACCCGCGTGGGGCGATCACACTGGTAACACTAAGCGCACAACCATCGACACGTAGTCTATTGGTTCAAAGGATGTAAGCCGCAAGCGAACGCTCAAACCCACCCTCGCCTACGTCTTCGCGAGTGCAGCGCAAGAACTAAAACAGCTTTTCTTGCTCCGAGACGGCTTTCTCAAGGATTGATTCGAACGTATTGATTCTACCCCTGACATAGACCTCGTCAACGGCGTTGCCGGAATTAGAGGTTGCAGGCGCGTTCGTTGGGATTGTGTCCCCTGCCCTTAGGTAATGTAGGTGTTCGTGCGCAAGGTTGAGTGCTGCCATGATTGCAATGCGCTCGTTGCCGACAACCTTGCCCGTATCCTTGATTTCCTTCATCTTTCGATTCAGCAAATCGACCGAGGCGAGAAGCTGACGCTCTTCTCCTGCGGGGGCCGCCAAGCGAAACTCACGGCCCATGACGCTAACATTGACGGCTTTTGGTTCTGACTTGCTCATACCCGCTCGCTCTCGGCTTCAGGCAATTGCGCGACAAGCGCCTCGATGCGCGTCTTGGCTTGGTCGAGCTTTTCGGAGAGGCGCTTCACTTCGTCAGTTTTCGCCGCCAATTGCTGGCGCAACTCGTTGTTTTCCGAACGCAGGCGCTGGAAAAGCGTGACGAAGTGGTTGAGCTTCTCTTCGAAGCGGGAAAAGTCGGCTTCCATAGCGCACAGAGTAGCAAAAAAATGTCTTTCGCGTCAATGCATAACGCGACTTTTTGAAGGTAAGTTCGTTAAATCTACGGGGGATGACTCAAATTTTGACGCCGTACTCGGCAAAGAGGCGCTCGCGCACCTCGTTGTCGATGGCGCTAGGCGCCGTGGCATTCGCCTGCCCTGCCGTAAGCGTCGCACGGGTAACGCCGTGGTAGTGCCTCAACGCGGTGGAAAACCACGGTTCGCCAAGGCCGACAAATTGCTGCCCCGAATGCCGCAAGGCGGCGTGGATGCGGGCCCCAGTGTCGTACTCGTTGAACGGACTAAGTTCGCCGTGACGCGCAATTCGCGCCTCGGCATACCAACGCTGACCGATCCCACGCAGGAAAGGCACACGCTGGCGCGCATAAAACAGTTTGGACAGCTGCCGGCTCCACGGGATTTCTAAGTAATCGCGCGAGTGCATGAACGTGCTTCCAGCGCGAAGCGCGTCGCGAACCGGCGCTACTCGCATCAGACATAGCGGGATCCACATCCGCTCCATATAGCGCCCCCCCTCGATCGACGCCCCTGCGGCGCTTGGAAACCGCTCACTCGGATGAAGGAATCCAGACCCGTAGGCCGCTGGATCAGACAACGCGGTACGCATCGCGGGAACGAGTGCATCTGAGCGTATTTCAAGGTCGGAGTCGACCAGTAGCAACGTGCGATCTGACGAGTGCGAAAAAAGTGTGTCCAGGGTCTGTCCATGCGGTCGCAACGGCGCTTGAAGCAGGTCGAATTGATGCGTTCGACGCACCTCTTGGAACCACTGCCAGCTGTTATCGGTTGACTCGCAGTCGATGACGCACACCGGCATGCCCGCGTAGCGCAATGCGCTAAGCAAAGCCAATGTGCTTACGTTACGAGTGCTGCAATTAATGATCACCGCGCGCGCATCGGCAGGCGGAAGCGCCGCAAACTGCGCCAAAAAATGCTTTGCTGACATTGCCTAATTTTAGACGTTCGCGAAAGCCCGCCGCGCTGGTGCAGCGCTAGAATGAATGTGTTCGTGGTGCTCGTGTGCAGCAATGCATGCGCGTTAAACGGGAAGTGCGTGTGAGGGGTCCTGCCGCCGCGTCTTTTTGGCGGCTTGTCCCATCAATTCGCACACTGCCCCCGCAACGGTGATTGAGAACACGATGCCGAAGTACCACTGAGTGAAGCTGGCTTGGGAAGGTGGCATCTGGCGACGTTGACGCGTCGCGCTCATCAGTCCGGATACCGGCCAAGAACCATCCTCGCGATATCCGCGCGAGCGATGTGGCGCGCCATCGACTGAGGTTGGTGGCGTATTGGCTTGTCGCTTGCGGGGACGCTCGCGACACACTCAATCCTTCAACATGCAATATCTTGTCTTTCGTTGCTCTCCACCTCGCCTCTTAGCACTTACCGGCTTCCCACCAACCAAATCCAAGATGTCGCAGACGCAGCAGCGTCTACCGCGATACAAGCAAGCAGTGCTACCAAGCATGGCGATTGGCCTTGCTGCGCTTTGCTCAGCTGAAGCAGTCGCTTCCAGCATGGCCAGCGAGACGCTCACGGTAACGGCGACTCGCACCGCCGTCAAAAGCGGCGATGTAATGGCTCATCTGACGATCATCAACCGGCAGGAGATCGATGACGCCAGTGCACAATCGGTGTTGGAGTTGCTACAACGTCGAGCCAACCTCGACATTCGTAGTACGGGCGGTCCCGGGCAGTCCTCCGCGATTTTTTTGCGCGGTACGAGTCCTACCCACACCTTGCTATTAGTCGACGGGCAGCGCGTCGGCTCATCAACGTCCGGGGCACCCGCGTGGGAGCACCTTTCATTGGACATGATTGACCGCATCGAAATCGTGCGCGGCCCACTGTCTGGTCTCTACGGATCAGATGCGATTGGTGGCGTCATACAAATTTTCACGCGTACGCCGCCGCGCGGTTCCGCTGCGACCAAAACGCGCGCCGAGGCGACCGTCGGAAATTACCGAGCTGGGCATCTCGGTGCGTCGCTGGGGCTCTCCCATGAGCGGTCGAGCCTGAGCCTGTCGGCGAGCCACCGCCGCATCGACGCGCCGTCTGCGAGCAATCCCGTCTCCGGTGCGTTCACCTACAACCCGGATCGTGATGCCTATACGCAAGACAGTGCCTCGCTCAAGCTCAGCCACGAGTTGTGGCAAGGTGAACGAGTCACACTAAGCCTGTGGCAGTCGCGTGGCGACGTCCGCTTCGATGCCGGCCTTGGCAACGACGCGCGTAACCAGCAGACGCTGTCGGGCATGCAGATCGTCTCGGAGAACAACCTTACCGCATCGTGGCGGTCAAAGTTGAGCATTGGCGAGACCGTCGACTACAGCAAGATCCGATCGTCCTTTCCGGGCCGCTTCGAAACCACGCAGCGGCAGTTTTCTTGGCAAAACGAATTCGTCACTCCCGCTGGTTTGGCGCTGCTCGGTATCGAGCAGCGGCGCGAACGCGTCGTGGCGACGACGAACTACGTTGCAACGAGTCGAACCACTGATTCTGTCTTCGGCAGCATATCGCAACGAGTGGGATCGCAGTCGTTAGCGGTCAATGCGCGCCACGATCGCGAGGACCAATTTGGTGATCGCACGACAGGCGGCGTCACTTGGGGTTGGGAAGTATCTTCGCGTGAGCGGGTTTATCTCGCGGCAGGTAAGGCTTTTCGCGCGCCGTCCCTTAACGACCTCTACTTTCCCGGGTTCGCCAACTCGCGTCTTCGCCCTGAGCAATCCGAGTCAGGTGAATTTGGTTGGCGCCTTTCGAGCCTAGACAAGCGACGCGGCATCCCTGAATGGACCCTCAATTTGTCAGTATTTGAGAATCGCATTGATGATTTGATTGCGTTTGATGCCGCCACCTCGCGACCCCAGAACATTCGCCGCGCCCGCATTCGCGGGTGGGAGCTACAACTCGATTCGCCGTGGGCGGGTATCGATTGGCGTGCGCAAATAACGGCTCAGCAACCACTCGACACAGACACACGCAAGCAACTACGCGGCCGTGCCAAGTTACTTGGAAGCTTTGCAGCGTCTATCACCAGAGGCCCGTGGCGCACCGGCATCGATGTCGCGTCGAGCGGTGAGCGCTTCGACTCAACCAACGCGGCACCAAGTTCGCGTATGGCCGGATACGCGTTGCTCAGCGGCTTTGTGCGCTATCAACTTAATCGCGAGTGGGAACTCTCTTTGAGCGGCAACAACCTGCTCGATAAGTCTTACGAACTCGCAAAGGGTTACAACCCGTTGGGGCGCCAGCTTATGCTCACCGCGCGATATCAAGGTCGCTAGCCGCGAATCAAAAGTCGCCTATTGGCGCGGTGTTTCGGACGTTTCGCCCCTAACACCGCGCCAATACTAGAGTTTATATCTCTGTGGTTGGCGGCTTTTCTTTGCGATTCCCGCCAGCGACAACCTTGTATTCGTACAGCCGACACTCAATCTTGCCGTTGTAGAGCGGCGTGCGTCGGCTCGCGCTTAAACGAATAGCTTTCGCAAGATTGC
>JAJTHU010000229.1 GCA_021300055.1 Nitrosomonadaceae bacterium
CGAATGCAGACCAGCTTGCACCGCGATCCGTTGCCCCAACGGAGAGTTGCGAGCCCGCGCCATAGCTGAGGCCTTCCTTCACGCGAATGCGCGCGGTCAGGCGAGAGTCAAATCCCGATTGGCCCATGATGTAGTTGGCGACCAACAGCGCTGGGTAGTCCGCGTCGGTGTCCTGCATATCGAGGTTCATGCGCGCGACGAAAATCGCGTTCTCTTTATCCGGAGTTTCGATCGAGCGGTTGGTGGGCGCGATGTCCTTGTACGGGTTGGCTAAGCGCACGTAGGGAACGCCGCCCTTCCAATCGCCGAAGCCTTCACGGATGGCAGCCAACACGGCGGCCTCGTCGAAATCACCCACGACGGCGATCTCACCCACCTCTGCCGCATAGAACTTCTTGTAGTGCTCGCGAACCTGCTCGAGCGTCACGGCCTTCGTATCGGCCTCAAGCTCTTCTAGCGAACGCGCATAGCGCACATCGCCCTTGGGATAAATGTTGAAGTGCTTTGAGAGCGCTACACTGGCCAGCGCTTGGGGATCGCTCTTTTGTGATTCGATGCCAGTAAGCGTTTGTTTCTTGAGCTGCTCAAATTCGCTCTCAGGAAAGGTCGGCTCACGCATGACATGCGCGGATAGCCGAATGGCGGCTGGCAAATTGGGTTTGGTGGTCTGACCGTTCGCAGACAGGCCGCTGACTCCACCCGCGACCTTCAACTTATCCCACTCGTCAGCCAATTGGGCACGCGTGAACTTCGTCGTGCCGCGCGACATCATCGCGCTGGTGAATTGAGCAATGCTGGCGCGACCGAACAACGACTTCTCATCGCCGCCGCGGAAGCGAATGGTGTAGTTCACCTGCTCGCCGCGGTTTTTCTTTTGCAGCAGCAGTACTTGGATGCCACCCACTTGCACACGCTTGGTGCGCTTGTCGATGTTCGCTTGCGAAGGATCGAAAGCTTCGGCCTGCTGGACGACTTCCTTGGCTTTGAAGTCCTTCATCACTTCTGCCGCCGTCGGTGCCGCGGCGATCTCAGCGCGCTGCGGTGCGTCCTCTGGTTGGAAGATGCCCACCACGCGGTTGTCACGTCGGTAGTACTTTGCGGCAGCGGCTTTAATCTGGTCCGCCGTTACCTTGCTGGCGTCATCGCGTTCCTTGAAGAAGAGACGCCAATCGCCCAATGCGATGTATTCGGACATCGCGACGCCGATGGACTCGTGGTTGTTCAGGACACGTTCGGCCGAATTGGCGATATCGCGCCGCACGCGTTCCATTTCTTCAGCGGTGGATGGCGCTTTGTGAAACTCTTCGACCATCTTGGCGAACTCAGCCAGCACGGGCTCATAGGGCTCGCCCTTTTTTACGATCGCGCCGAACAGATGCAAGCTGCCATCGAGCCCAGCCTGCGGGAACGCAAACACCTGTGCGGCTTTGCCGGTTTCGACGAGCGCCTTGTGCAAACGACCAGTCGGCGTATCGCCAAGCGCGTAGTTCATAAAGCCGATAGCGTCTGAATCTGGATGCAGCGGTGAGGGAATCTTGTAGCCCAACATGATGATTTGGATGTCACCTTTGCGGCGTACGAAGTATTGGCGCTCGCCATCCTGTGTCGGCTCAACCGTCCAAAGCTTCGGCAAGGTGCGCGTTGGCTTCGCGATCGGGCCGAAATACTTACCTACCCAACTCAGCACCTTGGCTTCGTCGAATTTGCCTGCGACGAGCAGCACGGCGTTGTCCGGCTGGTAGTACAGGCGATAGAAGGCTTGCAGGTTTTCAATCTTGACGTTTTCGATGTCAGAGCGATTACCGATAGTCGAGTTGCCGTAGTTGTGCCAATCGTAGGCGATGCTCTGCATGCGCTTGAACATCACTTGGAAGGGTTGATTCTCACCCATCTCGTACTCGTTACGCACCACCGTCATTTCGGAATCGAGGTCTTTCTTGGCGACGAAGGAATTGATCATCCGGTCGGCTTCCATCTGGATAGCCCACTCGGTGTTTTCGTCGCTCGCTTGGAACAGTTGGTAATAGTTCGTGCGATCAAGCCATGTCGTACCGTTCCAACGCATGCCACGCTTGTTGTGCTGTTGCGCGATATCGGGATTCTTCGGCGTACCCTTGAAGAGCAGATGCTCAAGCAAATGGGCCATGCCGGTTTCGCCGTAGTTCTCGTGGCGCGAACCGACGAGGTAGGTAATGTTGACCGTCACTGTCGGCTTGGACTGGTCTGGGTAGAGCAACACCCGTAAACCGTTGGGCAGTTTGTACTCGGTGATGCCCTCGACCGAGGTCACCTTTTCCGGTACGACACTCGTCGCTGGCTTGGCGACCGCAGGCGTCACTTTCTTCGCGGCGGTGGTTGGCGCGCTGGGCTTGGCAGGCGCGAGAGCGGCAGGCTGCGCCTTCACTCCGGCACTGAACAACGCAAACACGCTAACGACCGCAAGCAACGCGAACGTGCTCGCAACGTTTCGCGGAGACTTCGCGAGTGAATTAAAAGAATTTGAACTGCCGAGTGGCGAGTCCGACAGATTGGTGACGAAATCGATTGGCATGAAAAGCCTCATGAAGTCAGGTGAAGGATGCAGATGTGAAGACGCGATCTTGAGCAGCAAATAGCGTAGCAGTACGCAGCTAATCAAAATATTCTGACAAAGAGCAGCCCGCTGGAACCAGCACACAACAAACGTAACTTTATTCTATCCAGCCACATCAGCGAGGGAGGCGCCGTGCGACGAATCCCCGAATCGAAGGGATGGATAACGCTCGAATGTCGGGTGCAGCCAGTTTGAAAGCCTAGCATCCACGCGAACTTTCAGGCAAAAGCGCTGAAAATGCGCGCCAAATGGCGACTTTGCTGCGATCTGCGATCCGTGTCTAGGGCGTCTCAGCAAGAACGCTACGACGCTGGCGCACAGACTCGAATAAACACACGCCGGACGCGACCGAGACGTTGAGGCTTTCCACCGCCCCGGCCATCGGAATCGAAACGATCTCGTCGCAGGTTTCACGCGTAAGGCGGCGCAACCCCTCGCCTTCCGCACCGAGCACCCAAGCAGTCGGGCGCTTTAGGCTGCAGTCATAAACAGTGCGCGAACCGCCCTCATCCGCGCCAATGAGCCAGATGTCACGCTCTTTGAGCTCACGCATGCTGCGTGCAAGGTTTGTGACCGTGATGTAGGGGACGGTCTCTCCTGCACCACTGGCCACCTTCATCACGGCAGCGGTGAGTCCAACTGAGCGGTCCTTCGGGGCGATGATGGCGTGGGCGCCTGCGGCATCGGCAACGCGCAAGCAAGCACCGAGGTTATGCGGATCGGTGAGACCATCGAGCACCAAAAGCAGCGGCGGCCCCTGAATGGTTTCGAGTACGTCATCGACGAACTGTGGCAATTGAAACGGCCGCACCGATGCCACCACGCCTTGGTGTCGTGCGTTTCCGGTCATGCCGTCTAGACGCTTGGCATCGACCGACATCACGCGAGTGTTGTGCTGCTTCGCCAACGCCAACAAGCGATCCATACGCGCATCGTGACGGTCCTCGCGCGCGGCGTTGACGTAGATCTCCATGACCGTATCCGGACGCGCCTTTAGACGCGCAGCGACGGCATGAAATCCGAACAGCATTTGCGGCTTCATGATTGCTTGCCCGACGGTTTTTTATTCATCTTCTTGCCCAGCAGCGCACCGGGATTGCCGGTCGCAGATGAGGATTTCGATTTTGGTGGAAGGCCAGCCAAGGGGGTGGTTGGCGGGTTCGCGCTTGAAACCGTCATGATCACTTTGCCGGAGGGGCCAGGCACTGCGTCTGGGGCAGCGGCAGCGGTTTTCGCCACAGGAACCGCCACTGGCTTGGGCGCGCTCGGAGCCACTTTCGGTATCTCGGTGTCGGCACTCTTGCTCGACGCGGGCTTTGCACCGCGTTGCAGGATTGGGGCCACACGCGGCTGCGCTGGCGATGCTGACGGCTGCCACGGCGGCGCATCGAGCGCTTCCGTTTCTTTCACAGTCTTGAGTCGTTCGCCAGCCAATGTGAAATCGATCTTGGACGTTTCGATATCAACACGCACGACTTTGACGTTGACACGATCCGCGAGCTGATACCGCTTGCGCGTGCGCTCTCCAACGATCTGGTGGCGATCCTTGTCGTACTTGAAGTAATCCTGACCAAGATCAGAAATGTGCACTAGGCCTTCGACGTATACATCGTCGAGCGCCACAAAAATCCCGAAGCTGGTGACGGAGGAAATTGTCCCGGCAAAGGTTTCGCCGAGGCGGTCCTTCATGTAGTAGCACTTCAACCACGCCACGACGTCGCGCGTTGCATCATCGGCACGGCGCTCGGTCATCGAACATTGCTCACCGAGTGCCGTCCAAGGCTCACGCGGGTCGTATTGCGTTCCCGCGAGCACCGCTTTGATTGCGCGGTGCGTCAGCAAATCGGGATAGCGACGAATCGGTGAAGTGAAATGCGCGTAGGCCTCGTACGCAAGGCCAAAGTGACCGACGTTGTCGGGTGAGTACACCGCTTGCCGGAGTGAACGCAGCAACACCGTGTTGAGTAGCGGCTCGTCTGGACGCCCCTTGATCTTGGTAATCAGCTCGGCGTAATCCGCCGGCGATGGGTCTTTGCCGCCACCGAGCGATAGGCCAAAGTCCTTGAGCATGGCGCGCACTTGGGCGAGCTTCTCTTCGTTTGGTCCTTCGTGGATACGGAACAAGGCCGGATGCTCGGCTTGAATCAAGAAGTCGGCCGCTGACACGTTGGCAGCGAGCATGCATTCCTCGATGAGCTTGTGCGCTTCATTTCGGGAGGCAGGCACAATTTCAGAAATCTTGCCGTCTTCCGTAAAGCGCATCTCGGTTTCTGTCGACTCAAAATCGATCGCGCCGCGCTTGCGTCGTGCCGCCAACAAGACTTGGAATACCTCGTCGAGGTGATGCAGATGCGGCAACAGCGTTCCGGGAATGTCGTGGTCGGGCGCGAGGTCGTAAAGTGCCTTGGCGACGCGTGTGTAAGTGAGCCGCGCTTGAGAATGAAAAACCGCCTCATAGAACTCGTAGCGCTTGATCTCACCCTGCGCCGAAATTTGCATCTCGCATACGAGCGCTAGGCGATCGACCGCTGGCTTCAGCGAACACATTTCGTTCGACAGCGCCTCTGGCAGCATTGGGATAACGCGCCGTGGGAAGTAAACAGAATTGCCACGACGGCGTGCTTCGCGGTCAAACGCATCTCCGGTCTTAACGTAGTGGGAGACGTCTGCGATCGCCACGAACAACTTGAAGCCTTTACCCTGCCGCTCTGCGTAAACGGCGTCGTCGAAGTCTTTGGCCGTTTCGCCGTCGATGGTGACAAATGCGAGCTGCCGCAGATCGCGACGATCAGCGATGTCCTTGGCGGTGACCTTCTTGGCAATCTTCTTTTCAAGCGCCTCGACGTCACTTGGCCATTCGTGGGGCAGATCGTGTTTGCGCAGCGCAATTTCGATTTCCATGCCCGGGTCGGCATAGTTACCCAGCACCTCGGTCACGCGCGCAACCGGTTCAGAGTTTTTGGAGGGCTGGGCGACGAGTTCCACCATCAC
>JAJTHU010000368.1 GCA_021300055.1 Nitrosomonadaceae bacterium
AGGCCAAAGGCTACGCGGAAGCCGACCCAACCTTCGATATCGAAGGCATCGACGCCGCGCACAAGCTCACCATCCTCTCCGCGATCGCGTTTGGTGTGCCAGTGCAGTTCGACAAGGCCTACACCGAGGGCATTTCCAAGCTCACCGACAAAGACATCAAGTACGCAGAGCAGCTCGGCTATCGCATCAAGTTGCTGGGTATTTCGCGCTGGACCAATGCCGGCATCGAACTGCGCGTGCACCCGACGCTGATTCCCTCCAAGCGCCTGATCGCCAACGTCGAAGGCGTAATGAACGCGATCTTGGTCAAGGGCGATGCCGTTGGGGCCACCATGTACTACGGACGCGGCGCGGGGGCAGAAGCCACCGCCAGTGCGGTCGTGGCGGACTTGGTTGACGTCACTCGTATGTTGACGGCAGACCCAGAGCACCGCGTGCCGCACCTTGCGTTCCAGCCTGACCAGATTCGCAATACGCCCATGCTGCCGATGGGCAAAGTTGAGACAGCCTATTACCTCCGGCTTTCCGCGTACGACAAGCCCGGTGTGATGGCTGATGTCACGCGCATCCTTGCGGACAATCACATCTCGATCGACGCGATGCTGCAAAAGGAAGCCGAGGAGGGCGAAGACATCGTTGACGTCATCATCCTCACGCACCGTTGCATCGAAGAAAACGCCAACCTCGCCATCAGTAAGATCGAAGCACTGCCAACCATCGCCAACAAAGTCGTGCGCATCCGTCTGGAGGAGTTGGCCTAATGTCGCCGAGCAATACCTTGACGAGCGCGCGTTACGTCTCGACCCGCGGTGCCGACGCGGAAGCGCCGAAGCGTTTCTGCGAGATTTTGCTGGAGGGTTTGGCGACCGATGGCGGGCTTTACGTGCCGCAGTCTTACCCCACGCTTTCGCCCGAGGACCTCGAGCGCATGCGTGGCATGAATTACCGCGACCTCGCGTTCACGATCATGTCGCTCTACATCGACGACATCAGCAGCGAGGATTTGCGGCAGATCATCGATCGCACCTACACCACACAGGCGTTCGGGTCTGATGACATCACGCCGCTCGTGCAGCTCGAGCCCGGTTTGCATTTGCTCAAGTGCTCCAACGGGCCGACGTTGGCGTTCAAAGACGTAGCCATGCAGTTCTTGGGGCACCTGTTTGAATTTGTGCTCGCGCGCGAGGGCCGCGAGCTAAACATCTTGGGGGCAACCTCTGGCGATACTGGCTCGGCTGCGGAATACGCCATGAAATCGAAGCAGGGCATTCGCGTATTCATGCTCTCGCCGTACGGCAAGATGTCCAAGTTCCAAGCCGCTCAGATGTACAGCCTGCAAGACGCCAACATCCACAACTTTGCAGTCGAAGGCGTGTTCGACGACTGCCAAGACATGGTCAAGGCGATATCGAATGACCTCGGCTTTAAGTCGATGTACCGCATCGGTGCGGTCAATTCGATTAACTGGGGCCGCATCCTGGCGCAGGTGGTTTACTACTTCAAGGGCTACTTTGCGGCCACGCAGAGCAACGACGAAAAAGTGAGCTTTGCCGTGCCATCGGGGAATTTTGGCAACGTGCTCGCGGGGCACGTGGCGCGCATGATGGGCTTACCTATCAAGCAACTCATCGTGGCCACCAACGAAAACGACGTGCTCGATGAGTTTTTTAAGACCGGCCGGTACCGCCCGCGCCAGTCCGCCGAGACGCGCCAGACCTCCAGTCCATCGATGGATATTTCCAAAGCGTCCAACTTTGAACGCTTCCTCTTTGACCTCGCGTGGCGCGACCCCGCTGTGGTCCGTGAGTTGATGCAAAAGGTCGACCATGAAGGCGGCTTTGATTTGTCCACTTGTGACCAGCTTTGGGGGCGCGTACCAAAGTTCGGTTTCGCATCCGGGCGCTCTACGCACGCAGCGCGGTTGGAGGGCATCAAGGCCGTGGCTAGCCGCTATGGCATCGAAATAGACCCGCACACGGCCGACGGCTACAACGTAGGATTAACTTTAAGAGAGCCGTCTAATCAATTGATTTTATTGGAAACAGCGCTGCCTGCGAAGTTTGCGGACACCATTCAAGAAGCACTCGGTAAGCAACCGTCGCGTCCGGCTGCACTTGCTGGGATTGAAGCCCTCCCACAAAGAGTTGCGGTGATTCCAGCGTCGATTGAGCGCCTTAAAGAAGCCATCTCTCGGGCCTGCGCCCCCCTCGACCGCAACGACTAGCCGCGCCAGCGTAGGCCGAAGGATCCACCGTTGTGTCAGATTTTGGTGACATATTGTCAACAATGAGTGACAATTTTGTATACCAAAGTGACAAGGTGGAGGGTGCTTGGAAGATTCCTCAAACAACCTGTTTGCGGCGCTGCTTGACTCAACAGAGGTCGGATTTTGCGCCGTCGACGAGGACCACCTCGTCCAGTATGTGAACCGCGCTTGGGCTGAAATGCTTCACGCCAAGCCGAGCGACTTTATTGGCCACCACTACAACATCATCTGCGCGGCCTTCCACGAGGCGCCAGACATCGAAGAAGTTTTCGAGCCGACGTTTCGGATGGTGACCTCGGACTTTGTGATCGCGAAGTCTCTCTCCGGACGTTACTGCTTGCTCAATTCCACACCGTTGCGCCTATATGAGGTCGGGCAGTTGCGCGTGATCTCACTGACCGATGTGTCGGGCGTACTCAAGAACAACGAGCACGTGTTTCTGGCGCAAAAGCAGTTTGATGCGCTCAATACCAGCGTCATCATCACCAATCCGCGCCACCCCGACCACGCCATTACCTACGTCAATCGGCACTTTGAACGCATGACGGGATATCGCTCTGGCGAGGCGATTGGCATGAACTGTCGTTTCTTGCAGGGTGAAGACCGCGATCAGCCTGGGCGCTACAAGCTACGCGACGCGTTAGCCGAGCAAAAGGCCGCGTACGTGGTGCTGCGAAATTACCGCCGCGATGGGACGATGTTTTTGAACGAGCTATCGATTAGCCCAGTGTTCGACCCGCATGGAGAAGTGGTGCAGTTCATCGGCATCCAGCGCGAGCATGACGTTGAGTCGCCCGTCTCGGAGCTTTGGACCGGCAACGCCTGAGGTTGGACCGGCGCCGCCTGAGGTTGAACCGGCGCCGCCTAAGTTGGACCGGCGCCGCCTGAGGTTGGACCGGCGCCGCCTG
>JAJTHU010000290.1 GCA_021300055.1 Nitrosomonadaceae bacterium
AACGAATAGTGATTGGTGACTGTTGCACTACTGATGCGAAGCTGACATGTGGCAGCGGAGTATCAATGCAAAGTCGAGGGATCCATCGCACAAACTATGAGACGGTCATTAATAAAGGCGCCCTAGTCATACCTTCAAAATCCGCGTAAAACGGTTACATGGGTGCAACCATTCGCGTTGTGTTGGACACATCGGTTCTCATCGCAGCCGCGAGATCTCGCAATGGCGCAAGCTTCCAGCTCATCTCAATGTTGCCTGACCCGCGATTTCAGATATGTCTCTCGGTTGGTGTTTATGCTGAATGGCAATCTGTAATCACCAGACCGGAACACATGCCGCCGGGAGTAGATGAAGCTACCGCTATGGGATTTGTTCGATATCTAGCTTCGATAGCGCATCTGCAAGAAGTGGATTTCTTGTGGCGTCCGTTCCTGCGTGATGCTGACGACGATATGGTGCTGGAATGTGCGGTCGCCTCAGGCGCAAAGCACATCATTACGCACAATACGAAAGATTTTCGACGAGCTGTCGAACCGGGAGTTACAGCGATCACGCCCGGTCAATTCTTGAGCTCTATGCTGAAAGTCAAATAGGAGATAAATATGTCCGCGCTTACTGTTCGTTTGCCTAACTCCGTACACGAAAGCATCAAGGAACTGGCTAAAAGAGACGGCATCTCCGTAAATCAGTTCATCGCTAGCGCGGCATCGGAGAAAATGTCAGCATTCCTCACGCTTGAATATCTGAATCAAGAAGCCGCGAAGGGGAAGCGCTCCGATTTCAATCGCTTTCTGAAGCGAGTTCCGGACTCAGCTCCAAGCGCGAGCGACAAGAAGAAATAGAGAATTGCTTCTCCCCCACCCACATATGTGGTGGGGTGATTCTCACAGGCTACCCTCCCGCCAAGGACTTGGAGCATAAGGTGATGGTTTTGACTGACGCACTGCTCATGCGAAGTGGGGATTCGGTAGAGCAGTGCCAGTGCGCCCAAACTCAAAGAGTCAACACTCTAGGCCACTCGCGAGACGTGCAAGGGTGGCACTCTGTCCTTCCAGGGTATGGCCTGCTCCAACACACGCGCCAGTTGCAAGACTACGTGATCCTGCGCGGCCGGGGCTGCGATCTGCACGCCTATTGGCATGCCGTTCGAGTGCTGCGCCAGTGGAAGCGATATCGCCGGAGTACCCATGATGTTGTGTGGAATCGTGAACTGTACCGGTTCGTGCCAGCAGGCGCTGATCAGGTTCTCTGCGGTTACGCCGGGCTTGGCTAGGTTGTACTGACCCCAAGGTTCCGAGACCCGAGCCGTGGTCGGTGACAACCAGACATCGTGCGCACTCCAAAAGCGCGCCAGGGTACGGCGTGCAGTGTTAGCCCGGCTCCAAGCCCCCATGAAGTCACCGGCGGTCAGTGACGCGGCCCACTCGTAAACGCTGAAGATCGCGGGCTCCAGCGTGTCCAGGCCCGGCTTGAGGCCGGTCTTGGCGGCGTAGGCGCCCAGGCGCTCCTTAAAACCGAAGAAGAAGATCTTCTGAAGCGCGGCCATCGTTTCCGTGCCGCCCATGTCCACGTTGGCTATTTCTACTACGTGCCCCATTGCTTCGAAGTGCCTGCCAACGGCTATCACCGCACTGGCCACTTCGGGGTCCACACGGGCGCCAAGAAGTTCGCTCAGCACGATACCCACGCGCAGCTGGGTGGGCGGCCTATTCGCCAAGATCGCATAGGGCTCAGCGGGCTTCGGGATTACGAAAGGGTCGCCGATCTGCGGGTTCGAGATGCAGTCCAGCATCGCAGCGCAATCACGCACAGTCTTCGTTTGCACGTGGTTCATCGCGTAGCCGAAACCGCCCTCTTCCACGGTTGGCCCGACCGACACTCGCATGCGAGACGGCTTCAGTCCGACTCCGCCGCACCAGCTGGCCGGTATGCGTATCGAGCCCCCAATGTCGGAGCCATGGGCGATCGGAACGATGCCTGCCGCAACTGCGGCGGCAGCACCTCCTGATGAGCCGCCGGCTGAGCAGCCTGCCTTCCACGGGTTCGAGGTGTTGCCAAACATCAAGCTCTCGGTTGTCGCCGACATCGAAAAATCAAACGCCGCCGAGCGGCCCAGCGCATTTACACCTGCCGCACGAAACTGGGTCATCACGAAGCTGTCGACCTCAGAGACCATGCCTCGGCACAGACGCGAACCAAACTCCATCTTGCGGCCTTTCTCGTGACCGAAAACGTCTTTGATCAGGAACGGTACCCCGCGAAACGGCCCCTGGCCTAGACTGTCTTCATCAAGATCTTCGATGCGGTCCGGGTAGGTTTCCACCACTGACTTCAATTCGGCATCTACTGCCTGGATCGCCCGGGCGGCCAGCGCTGCGAGCTCCTTGGGTGTGACGTCGCGGCGAGCTACAAGCCCGGCAAGGCCAAGCGCGTCATACGAAGCGTATTCAGCGATGTTCATGGCGCGGCTCCCGTGGCTGGCTTGGATAGATTTGGACTCTACAACACCTCAGGTTCAGTCCGTTCATGGTTTTCAAAGCTGCGAGGCAGATCTTCAGCGCTGGCTCATGCTTGCTACATCTATGAGCCGAATCTGGAAGAAGTTATCAATCTCTGAGAGGACCTAGGACGCGCATTCGACATTTGTCAAGAGCAATTGCGCGCGGCCCTCTTGCCGATTGGCAGCGATGAAGTTGGATACAGGCATGTGGGTGCAACCTCACGACGCGGCACCGCCCTGCCTAAGGCCCACCTCCATTTTAAACGCGCCAGCCAATCAGTATGCTGCTGCTGAGGCGGTCAGAATCGTAACAAACGCTACCCATGTTTTGCACCTAACTGCGTCTAGCCTGGCGTTCTAGCTACATTCATCACCATCGCTAAGAGCGTGTAGTAGCCACACAGCGCAGTGAGATCAACGACGCCTTTTGCACTAATCACGGTTTCTAATTGCATGTACAGAACGTCATCTACCACGCCATTGCGTAATAATGATCTACAAAAGTCATACACAAGTCGCTGATCGGTATCCAATGACGGAGGCACGTCATCAACAGATATTGCGTCTATGTCTGATTGCTTGACTCCCGCATCGATAGCAATGGGATAGTGAATGTTCCACTCTACTGGCTGCCCCCAGTGTTTCGCAACGATGAGTATCGCCAACTCAGTTAGACGCTTTGGCAGGTTTGTGTTGTAACGTAGGTATTCACCGGTCTTCTGCACTCGGCTTAGCAGCTCTGGGCTATGCATGAGAGGCTTAAAGGGCCCAATCACGCCGCCTCGCGGACCAGCACGCAATTCTGCGGCTGCTTCGGCTTGCGCACTAGTCCACGTCGCCTCAGAAGGGATTGCGAGACGTTCGTCTCCGCTGTAGGCCGACAAAATCGTCGTACTCATCGATTAGTCCTTAGATAGAACGAGGAAAGGCTACCGTGCGGTAGAAGTCTGCTACAGGATATTCGCAAGAGCGGGCATAGGAGTTAGATAGAAGAACCACTCAAAGCAATAAATCTGCAGTGGTTCCAGCTGAAGTTAAGTGCGTGGCCCTATGGCTTGAGGTACTTTTCAAAGAAATCAAAGGTACGCTTCAACGTGTCTTTGGCCTCGTCAGTATCCGCAAACAGAAACATGTGCCCTCCAGGGGCGTCTTTGTATATTTTCGTTTCATGTGTTTTGCCATACGAGCGCAAAAGTTCAACTAGGCGAGTTGTATGCAGGTCGATTGGCACAGATTTATCAAGGGTGTTGGAAATGACAAGTAGCGGCGTCTGAATCTGATTGACGAAGTTCACAGGCGAGACTTTCATATAGGCGCCGAGGTTCTTGTCCGGCAGCAGTCCGCCAAACTGTGCTTCTTTTGCGATTTCTAGTCGACGGTATTCCGGCTTGTAAGCCATGTATGCAACGAAATCGACGAGTCCCGCTATCTTCACAGCAGCCTTAAACTTCTTTGGTTGCTTCTGAACAGCAAGCAGCGTCACCATGCCGCCGCGGCTATGGCCGGCAACGCCAATGCGATCCGGGTCTACGTAAGGAAGTTTTGCAATGAAGTCGGCGCTGGCGAGACTATCGGCGACATCTGTCGAGCCATAGGAGTTCTGAAAGTGGGGCTCGCCATAGCCCGCACTACCGCGGTACTCGGGAAAAATCACAACAAAGCCGCGACTCACAGCCTCGTCTAGCAATTTGAAATAGTACTTATCAAAGCGATCATGAAAGCCACCGTGGATCCAAACAATTGCCGGATACCGCTTGCCCTTCACCAACTCCTTCGGGGTGAACACGTAACCAGGGATGAGTTCGAGGCCTGAGGCGAATTCGACGGATTCTAGGTTTACCCGATGACCATACTGCTGGTTAAAGCGAACGATCGCTGTGGCAACCGCTAGCTGATAGATTTCATGTTGGACAACCGTCAGCTTGGTCTCGACATCCTTTGCGTCCATGTTGAGAAATTTATCCAAACCGTCTTTTTTAGTAGCCGCATCTTGAGCTACGGCAGGCGACAGAACGGATGCAACAACGGCAAAAAACAACGCGCCGACTGCGGCTTTGTATGGAGTGGTCTTCATTCGGATTGTCCTTTGTGCATTGTGCGTGTTTTCGCTGCCTAGCCGAGGCTTCTTATGGAAGTTACTGTTGCTTGAAGCCTCACTTACGAGGGGAGTTACTTTGGATCCTTCCACTTCGCACCGCTCTCATTGGCCATGTACACAATGGCTAACTGGATTTCGCGGCGCGTGAGCTTCGGGTTGCCGGCATATGGCGGCATTGCTCCTTTTCCTCTAATGACATCTTTTGTCAATTCCGATAGTCCCTCTCGTAGCCGGGGTCGCCATGCCTCCTTGTCACCTAGAACTGGTGCATTTTTCTCTCCGCTGGCATGGCACTCTTTACACGATTCGATATAGATCTGCTGACCGGTCTTCTTGTTGTCAGCAAGAGCAGCGAAGGCGGTCAAGCTAGCAAGAGCAAAAAGTGCAATTGAGGTTGTCGTGTGGATCATCGGAATACACCTTTGAGAATGTAGAAGGTTAGTGATTGAAAGTTATAAGAAGCAATTCGTGAAGAGGAAGTAGGCTATTGCGTTGTTCAACTAAAGAGAAATGCACACTGATTTAGTGACTAGGTAAGCATCTAGCCCCTCCATCCCGCCCTCTGATCCATAACCGCTTTCTTTGACGCCGCCAAAGGGGGTCTCTGAATATGAGATGCGTGTTGTGTTGATCCCAACCATGCCGCTTTCAATTCGATCTGCGACCTCATGGGCAGTTTTAAGTGATGTTGTAAACGCATATGCGGCCAGACCAAATGGCAGTGCATTGGCGTTACTAATCACCTCGTCCATTGTGTCAAATGGAACTACTGAGGCGATAGGCCCAAACGGCTCTTCGTGCAAGAGACGTGCTTCTGTCGGAAGGTCCGCGATTACTGTTGGGCGATAGAAGAAACCTGGGCCGTCGATTGGCCCGCCGCCGAACGCGCACTTTGCGCCACGATCAACTGCATCTTGCACAAATTTGTCTACATCGCTTCGGCGACGTTCATGCACGAGCGGACCCATTGTGGTTCCCGAATCTAAACCGTTGCCCACCACCTGCTTCGCGGCGACAGCTGTGAACTTGTCGATGAATGCTTGGTAAGT
>JAJTHU010000024.1 GCA_021300055.1 Nitrosomonadaceae bacterium
AACCCTCTTCGTCGTGCCAACCTTCTACACCGTGTTCGCGCGCGGGCATCAGAAGGCGCGTGACAAGGCGCACGCGGAGCAAGCCAAGAGTTCCCCATCGCACGCATCGGCGGATTAAGCACGGGGCGTTCGCAGCAATCGCCGTTGTGCCATGCGCAGCACCGTACCCCCCAAAAAAACGCCGACCAATGTCGGCGTTTTTTATGCATCACTCAAGCGAACTAATCTGAAGCCACCTGCGCCGATGGCTCGATCTGAACCTTCTCGACGGCAATCGAAATCTCAGCGACCAACAACTCCGAAGCGGCTACATCCTGCGATTGGTTTGGCGACGCAACTTCGATAGCAGACGCCCGCGCCGGTCTACGTTCGCTCAGGGAGCTACCTTTGGCATAGCGAGAATCCGCTACATGCCGAGGACTGACGCGCGGAGGCTTCTCCAAATAGCGTGCCAACTGATGCAACGCTTTCCGATAAACGTCGCGCTTGAACTCGATTACGGAGTCCAACGGCACCCAGTAATCGTGCCAGCGCCAAGCATCAAACTCGGGATGCTCGGAGGCCCGCAACTGGATATCGTGATCTCGACCTGTCAGCCGCAACAGATACCAGATCTGCTTTTGGCCCTTGTACGTTCCACGCCACTCACGCTTAACCCAATGGCTAGGAACGTTGTAATGCAGCCAGTTCTTTGTGCGCCCAAGGATCTTGACGTGCTCACGCTTTAGTCCGGTTTCTTCTTCCAACTCGCGGTACATGGCATCTTCAGGCGCCTCGCCCTGCTTGATGCCCCCTTGGGGGAACTGCCATGAATGCTCGCGGATACGCTTACCCCAGAAAACCTGATTCTTTGCGTTACACAGTACGATCGCTACGTTGGGGCGATAACCATCTCTGTCGATCATGGTTGAGGCCCTTCCAATTCATAAGTTACAACGATTGTTTCACAAATTACTTTAATTGGATAGACGAGTGTCCCGACGGTTCAGTGCAGGGGTGTAAAATGCAGCCTCTTTCGAAACGTAACTCATTGAAAAACAATACTAAATGCGCGCAACCCGCTTCTTCATTTCCACCCAAAAAGATGCCCCAGCTGACGCCGATGTCGTGAGCCAACAACTCATGTTGCGCGCCGGAATGATTAAGAAACTTGCATCTGGCATCTACAACTACATGCCGATGGGCCTGCGGGTCATTAAGAAGGTGGAGGGCATCATTCGCGAGGAGATGAACGCCTCGGGCGCCATTGAACTGCTCATGCCCGTCGTGCAGCCCGCAGAGCTGTGGATGGAAACGGGTCGCTGGCAAAAGTATGGCCCGGAGCTCATGCGAATCAAGGATCGGCACGAGCGAGATTTCATCGTACAGCCAACGTCCGAAGAGGCGATCACTGACATCGCTCGTCAGGAGATTCGCAGCTATCGCCAGCTTCCACTCAACTTCTATCACATCCAAACCAAGTTCCGAGACGAACGCCGCCCGCGCTTTGGCCTCATGCGCGGTCGTGAATTCACGATGAAGGACGCCTATTCTTTTGACCGCGACCAAGCCGGCGCCCTCAAGAGTTACGACAATATGTACGCGGCTTACCAGCGCATCTTCACGCGGCTGGGGTTGAAGTTTCGCGCCGTTAACGCAGACACCGGTGCCATCGGCGGCTCGCGTTCGCACGAATTTCAGGTGATCGCAGACACAGGCGAGGACGCGATCGCATACAGCACCGGCTCGGACTTTGCGGCCAACATTGAGCTGGCAGAAGCCGTCTCCCTGATCGCGTCTCGAGCTGCGCCAACGCTGGCGAAAGCGAAAGTCCCAACGCCCGGCGCATCCAAGTGCGAGGACGTTGCCGCGTTGCTCAAGCTGCCGCTAAGCCAGACGGTCAAATCGGTTGTCCTCGCCGTCGATCAGACCGATGAGCAAGGCAACACTCTCCCCGCACAGGTTTGGCTTGTCCTCATACGAGGCGACCATGAGTTGAATGAAGTGAAAGTCAACAAGGTACCGGGCCTTGGTAAGGGCTTTCGCTTCGCTACGGAATCCGAAATCGTTGGGCACTTTGGGTGTAAGCCCGGCTACCTAGGCCCCATCGGACTGCAAAAACCGGTCAAGATTGTTGCGGATCGCACTGTCGCCAACATGAGCGACTTCGTTTCTGGCGCCAACGAGCCTGACTTCCACTTCATGGGTCTCAACTGGGGGCGCGACCTTCCAGAGCCCGACATCATTGCGGACGTTCGAAATGTTGTTGTAGGGGATCCATCGCCCGACGGCAAAGGCACGATTGCGATTCAACGCGGCATTGAAGTCGGACACGTGTTCTATCTGGGCACGGTTTATTCGGCCCCGATGAAGGCGACATTCCTTGACGAAAATGGCAAACCGCAACTCTTGGAAATGGGTTGCTACGGCATTGGCGTCACGCGCCTGCTCGGGGCAGCGATTGAACAGAACCATGACGAGCGCGGAATCATCTGGCCGGACGCGATGGCACCTTTCACGGTTGCGATTGCCCCCATCGGCTATGGCAAGTCGGAAGCAGTCCGAACGGCTGCTCACGCGCTTTACGACGAGCTACACGAAGCAGGCGTTGATGTGCTCTTGGACGATCGTGACGAGCGCCCGGGCGTGATGCTCGCCGACTTGGAACTCATCGGCATCCCACATCGCGTTGTGATTGGCGACCGCGGCCTGAAGGAAGGCAACGTTGAGTATCAAGGCCGGCGCGATGCAGCGGCTGCCGTTGTCAAGCACACCGACATCGTTGCGCATCTAAAAGAGCGACTTTCCCCCAGACAAGCCGCCTAGGTAGCGCTAGCAAGGCGCCCCTTCGCCTGCACTAAGGTGCGCCAAGAGATCCGATTATCGATAGCGCTTGCCGCGTCTCGCGCACGTCATGCACGCGAAGGATGGACGCGCCATTCATTGCGCACCAAGCCGCGGTGACCACTGAAGGTATGACACGCTCTGAGGTCTCAAGTCCCAGCAAGGCCTTGAACATCGATTTCCGCGACGCGCCGATTAACACCGGGTAGCCCGTCGCCGCGAATGCAGAGGTCGCGCGAATTAGCGCGAGGTTATGCTCGAGTGTTTTGCCGAACCCGATGCCCGGGTCAATCACAATGCGTTTTCGCTCGATGCCAGCCGCGATACACACGCCCGCTCTTGCGAGCAAGAACTCGCGGACCTCAGAAACGACATCGCCATATTGCGGGGCCGCTTGCATCGTTCTGGGCTCGCCCTGCATGTGCATCAAGCAGACGCCGACCTTGCCCGCGGCACACACCTCAATCGCATCCGCGGTGCGCAACGCCATCACATCGTTGACGATACTCGCCCCCGCACCGATAGCCGCCTGCATCACGATGGGTTTTTGCGTGTCGATAGAAATTGGAACGCCCCAGTCGCGCGCGGCCTCAATGACCGGGATGACTCTATCTAGCTCCTCCCCCTCACTAACAGGCGCTGCGCCTGGCCGAGTGGACTCCCCACCGATATCAAGAATATCCGCGCCCGCCTCGAGTAATGATCGGGCATGTGCAATCGCGCCTGCGGGGTCAGCACACAAGCCGCCGTCAGAGAATGAGTCCGGCGTCACGTTTACGATTCCCATCAGCAGTGGGCGATCGAGCGAGAGTCTGTAGGATCCAGCGACAAACATTGGGCGCGACATATCTAGCGGTACCAAAGAAAACGGGCGGCTGTTAAAGCCGCCCGCATACAAACAAAAATTAATTACTCCGCGCCTTCTGGGGCGGGTGGTTCCTTCGGTTCAGGCTTCACCTCGGGCTTACCGGTTTCCGCCGCAGCGCCACCAGCATCATCGCTATCGCGCTTGGACTTAAAGCGCAGCGTAGAAGGCTTCGGCGCGCGTGGCTCACGACCCTCCATGATGTCCTTGATCTGATCGGCGTCGATCGTCTCAAACTCAAGCAGTGCCTTTGTCATCGCTTCGATCTTGTCGCGGTTCTCCTCGATGAGCTTGCGCGCAAGCGCGTACTGCTCATCAATGATGCGACGGATTTCTGCATCGACCTTGCGCTGCGTTTCCTCGGAAACGTTGGTTTGACGCGTCACTGAACGACCGAGGAACACCTCACCTTCGTTCTCTGCGTAAACCATGGTGCCGAGTGCCTCTGACATCCCATAACGGGTCACCATGTCACGCGCAATTTGTGTCGCGCGTTCGAAGTCATTGGAGGCGCCGGTGGTCATCTGATTCATGAACACTTCCTCGGCAATTCTTCCGCCGAAAAGGACCGCAATGCGGTTCAGCAAGAACTCACGGTCGTACGCGTATCGATCTTGCTCCGGAAGCTGCACGGTAACGCCGAGTGCGCGCCCACGCGGGATGATGGTTACCTTGTGAACCGGATCCGACTTCGGCAACAGATAGCCGAGAATCGCGTGACCGGACTCATGGTAAGCGGTGTTGCGGCGCTCCTCTTCGGGCATCACCATCGAACGTCGCTCGGCACCCATGATGATCTTGTCTTTCGCGCGCTCGA
>JAJTHU010000355.1 GCA_021300055.1 Nitrosomonadaceae bacterium
GGGTGCATGAAAAACGCCGGGGTGCCGGTCGATGCAAGGGTCGATGCAATCTTGTTGCCAATGTGTCCACTCTTGCCCATGCCTGTGACGACGACACGGCCTTTGCTCTCGGTGCACGCGAATAGCAACTTGTGCGCAGCAAGAAATGCCACGCCGAGTTCGCCATCGAGGCGCTTGCCAAGGGCATGGACGGCGTCCGCTTCAATGTCGAACGTTTCGCGCGCTAGCGCCAACGTTTTTGCAGTGTCGGCAACACTGCGTCCGGGTAATATCTGAGTCATGCTCGTATTCTATGACGCGAACGGCTTTTGCTGCGTTCGCTTTTGTATCTACTGACCATTACTCTCGCCTTAATCCTTCACGCTAATTCAGCATGCACCAGTCGTCCACCCTCGCGCTTGTTGTGATGCTGCTGGCTACCGCCGTCGTGACGGTGGTTTTCTTTCGCCGCATCCACATGCCAGCCATCCTCGGCTACCTGATTGCAGGCGTTGCCATTGGGCCTTACGCCCTCGGACTCGTGCCCGACACCGACGGCACGCGCTATCTCGCCGAGTTCGGTGTGGTGTTCCTGATGTTTTCCATCGGACTTGAATTCTCACTACCCCAATTAGTGGCAATGCGTCGTACGGTGGTGGGGCTCGGCGGCAGCATGGTTGCGCTCACCGTAGCCGCGACGATGTTGATTTCTTTTGCCGTCGGGCTGAACTGGCAGAGCGGTCTCATTCTTGGTGGCGTGATGGCGATGTCTTCGACGGCCATCGTCAGCAAATTCCTCGTTGATCAAGCGCAACTTCATTCCGCACACGGCAAGCAAATCATCGGCGTCTTGCTGTTTCAAGACCTAGCGATCATCCCGTTCATCGTCCTCGTTCCCGTGCTGAGCCTCTCCGGTGATGCAATGGCGAGCGCGCTTGGTCTTGCACTACTTAAGGCGAGCCTCGCACTTGCGTTGATCCTATTTTTTGGGCAACGCTTGATGCGCCCGCTATTCCATCTCGTTGCAAGCCAAAAGTCATCCGAGTTGTTCGTGCTGACCGTCCTGTTGGTCACGCTCGGCCTGTCGTGGGCAACAGAACTCGCAGGCCTTTCCTTGGCCCTTGGCGCTTTCCTGGCAGGCATGCTGATTGCAGAAACGGAGTACCGCTATCAGGTGGAAGACGACATCAAGCCATTCCGCGACGTGCTGCTTGGGTTGTTTTTCATCACTATCGGCATGCAGCTGAACTTTGCAGCGCTGTGGGACAACCTGGCTTATGTACTGCTGGTGCTGATTGCGCTATCCGCGATCAAGTTCGTGATCGTGCTGGCGCTTTGCCTCGCGTTCAAGAACGAACGCGCCACTTCGCTCCGCGTCGCGATCGCTCTTGCGCCTGCAGGCGAGTTTGGGTTCGTGTTGCTATCTGTTGCGGGAAAGTCAGCGGCACTTGAAACAACCGTTCTGCAAGTCGTGCTCGCCGCGTGCATCATCTCTATGCTGCTTTCGCCGATCATCTTCAAGTACACCGAACGCATTGTGCTCTGGTTCGTTGCGTCGGAGTGGGAGTTGCGTGCGGTTCAGTTGCAGCAGCTCGCCGTTCAGTCAATGCTGCGCAAGAATCACGTCATCATTGCGGGCTACGGGCGGTCCGGACAAAGTCTGGCCCGATTCCTCGAGCGCGAAAACATCGCCTACACCGCCCTCGACCCTGATCCGATGCGCGTTAAGCAAGCAAGCGCTGCGGGGGAATCGGTCATGTTCGGCGACGCCTCCAAACGAGAGGTGCTCACGGCAGCGGGCATCGCGCGCGCTTCAGCCTTGGTGGTGAGTTTTGCGGATACGGCGGCGGCGAAAAAGATCATTGCACACGCCCGCGAGCTCAAGCCCGATCTGCCGATTGTCGTGCGTACCTTTGACGACTCAGATGTTGAGCAGTTGCGGCAAGCCGGCGCGGACGAAATTGTGGCCGAGGTTGTCGAAGGCTCGCTGATGCTTGCCACCCAGACTATGTTGCTTCTAGGCGTGCCGCTGAACCGTGTGCTCGCTAAGTTGCGCGGGGTTCGCAGCGAACGCTACGAACTCATGCGCGGTTTTTTCCCGGGAACAACCGACGAGGGCGAAGCTCTCGATCCGGACCAACCACGCCTGCAGTCGGTGATGCTCGACCCAGGCGCTGCGGCCGTGGGAAAGACCATTGACACCGTTGACGTGGGCGCGGACGGCGTGTTGCTACTCGCGCTTCGACGCGGCGGCGTACGGCAGATGGAGCCCGCCCCCGAGACCCGCTTACAGGCAGGCGACGTGCTGATTCTCAATGGTTCGCCTGAGGCGCTAGCGCGTGCTGAGATTCGGTTACTGCAGGGCTAATTCGCTTGAATGAGCAAAGAAAATCGCCCGCTATAGCGGGCGATTTTTTAAGGCAATAAAAATGCGGGTTAGAAGGCCAAGCAAACCAAGAAAGCTGTATTGTCGGCTACATCAGCGTTAGCCAGCGCTGTGGTCGGCGTTCCCATTGCCGCAACACGAAAGCTCCCCGTCAACGTGTTTCCATCATCCAGTTGGGTATCGAGCGCTTTCGCAATACGCCCCAAAACACCTGTGGAGCAGATATTGTAGGAACCCGTCATGGCAGTGGGCAGGGTCATCTGCATCGTGCTACTGATCCCAACGCGTCCACCATCGGCGTTAATTTGGACGTAGGCGTCGCCCGTTGCGCAGTTAACGGTAGTAGAACCTGCGGTAAATCCAGCGAGGCGCAAATGCTGCCACGCCAAACACGACTCATCACTAGCAGTTGCGCTGTCCCACGCGCCTTCAATCTGACCGTTACCGACCGTGCCTGGCGTCGTAGCGAGCGTAGCGCCGCTAATTTTGGTGTTTGCTCCAGCCAAATCACCCGGCACACCCTTGTATCTGTCTTGGAATCCATACAGGGCTGTTTGAATAACGCGAAAGTCCTGCGCGTAGCTTTTCACCTTCGCCGAATTGATCAGCTCTTGGCCCTTAAGCACGCCACCGAGCAACAGGCCGATGATCACCAGTACGATGGCGATTTCCACCAGCGTAAATCCGGATTGTTGATTTTTCATTGTTATCTCCTTGAAATTGCGTAACGACTGAGGGCGCGATACTGCCTGAGGATCTCGTGTCAAACGACAAGCTTGTTGAGAATCCCAATGACCAGCCCCAACGAGAGCACTGCTACAGCGACGTTGGCAAAGTGGCTTGGGAACTCTTGAACTGTTGTTGGGTTGCTCATGTTCTACTCCTGCAAGGCAGAATGAATACGCGTAGCTCTAAGCAATCAGCGTGCCAAATTGTTAAATAATTGATTTATTTAACTAAATTAGATGTTACTACGTTTGTATAGGTGATTTGCTTAAGTGATTGTCCTGA
>JAJTHU010000063.1 GCA_021300055.1 Nitrosomonadaceae bacterium
ACGAGCACGCCGAGCACGGCAAGCGCGCGTTGTTGCGAAGACTTGTTGACCACGGTGCCGCGCGCAAGGGCAGTGGGTGTCACGGCAGCAACCGGCTCCAGCACTTTGGTCGCGCGGACAGGCGCGCCGTCAGCGTGCGTCGCCTCGAGTACCGCAAGCGCTTCATCAGCCGAGACGTACACAGCCTTTGCATAGTTGCGCACCAAACCGCGCAGGAAGGTGCCGCCCGGGAGGGCTGCGTAGTCTGCGCGCTCCAGCGCCTCTATCTGCCGAACACTCATCCGAAGCCGTGTGGCGACATCGCCAAGCGAGAGGCCTGCGCGTTCCCTTGCTGCCGCTAGAAACGCACCGACTGACGCGGGAGCTTCGGGCTCAGGCACGGGATTAGTCAACACCAATTCGCGCGCCGCATCGTCAGCCGGGATGGAACCGCCTGTGGATGCCGCCGCGTCGCGCAAATCGCTTGCCATCGTCGCTCCTAACGTTGCGTTGCGTCGCGTGTTTGCGGCGCATCGGGGAAACGACGGCGCAACTGCGAGATGTAGCCGGCCTCGGCATTGCGATCGCCCGTCGCGCGCGCGAGACGGGCACCGAGCAGGAGCGCATTAGCGTCAGGCTCACGAACAATCTTGGAAAAACGCGCGTACGTCGAATCCGCTTCCGGGATGCGCCGCTGGGTGAAATAGATGTCGGCCAACTCGTACAACGCTGCGGCGAACTCGGGGGCGCGCTGCAAAGCAGCGCGAAGCTGCGTCTCGGCGTTCGCGAGGTCACCTGCGCGACGGGCACAAACGCCTGCGTTGTAGAGCGCGCGTTGCGGCGTCGTGTAAAGCGGATTACGCAAGGCACGCTCGAATAGCGCAAGTGAACGTTGCGGATCTTGGCGCTGGCAAACAAACCAACCGTAGTTATTTAGCGCATCCGAGTCCGTCGGGGAAAGGCGAATCGCTTGCTCGAAAGAGGCCTGTGCCTTAGCGTCTTCGCGTAGCTCCATGTAAATCAGCGCGAGCATATTGTGCGCAGGCGAATAGCCTGACTGCGCTGACACGGCCTGTTGCGCCGCTTCCAGCGCAATTGCCAAGTTACCCAAACGGAAATACTCCGCGGCACGTTCGGTGTGAATCTGCGCGCGCTCTGTTGGGTTAGTCTTGCCCGCCATGTCGGCCACCTTACTCTCTGAGGTGGTGGTCGTTTTGCACGCGCTGAGCATCACCGCGAGGGCAACTCCCATGAGTCCAAACTTGATACGCTTTGCAGTGCTATTCATTTCGGTTCCTCGTGCGGTAAGAGTGGAGTTACGCTGCTCTTTTTGCACCCTCCGTGGCTGCGCTGTCAACAGCTTGCACACGAATAACACGGTTGCGGTTTGATTTATCGACGACCTGCCCTGCGAGTTGCCCGCAAGCCGCGTCGATATCGTCTCCGCGAGTCTTGCGAATAGTCACAACATAACCGGCTTGTTGCAAGACGTCTCGAAAACGGTGAATGGCGTTATTGCTTGATCGCTGGTACGGCGCCTCGGGGAACGGATTCCAAGGAATCAGGTTGAACTTACATTCGATACCCGCGACGAGCTGCACGAGCTCATGCGCGTGAGCAACGGTGTCGTTGACACCATCGAGCATCACGTACTCGAAGGTCACGAAGTCGCGGGGCGCGGCGGTGAGGTAATCCTTGATGGCCGCGAATAGCTCGGCCAATGGGTACTTTTGATTAATCGGCACCAACACATCACGCAACGCATCATTGGGCGCATGCAGTGAGACGGCCAATGCGACGGGACAACGATCTTTGAGACGCTTGAGATTCGGCACAACGCCAGACGTCGACAAGGTCACACGACGACGCGATAAACCATAGCCGTGATCATCAAGCATGATGTCCATGGCGTTGGTGACTTCGTCGAAGTTTGCGAGCGGTTCACCCATGCCCATCATGACGACGTTGCTGACGATGCGCTCGCCTTTGGGATCTTTACCGAGCGCCTTGTTCGCCCACCAAAGCTGACCAATGATTTCGGCCGCGGTGAGATTGCGATTAAAGCCCTGCTTACCCGTCGAACAAAACGTGCAGTCGAGCGCGCAACCGACTTGTGAGGAAACGCAAAGCGTGCCGCGATCGGCTTCAGGAATAAACACGACCTCGATGCCGTTGCCTGTACCGACGTCGAGCAACCACTTGCGCGTACCGTCTTTCGACGCTTGCTCGGTCATGAGTTTCGGCGCTTCGATGCGCGCGAAGTTGGGTAGCTTCTCGCGTAGCGATTTCGCGAGATCCGTCATCGCATCAAACTGATCCACACCACCTTGGTGGATCCAGCGAAAAACCTGCTTGGCACGGAACGGCTTCTCCCCCAACTCGGCAAAAAAAGCCGTCATCTCGGGCAATGTCATGCCGAGAAGATTTGGCTTGCCTGCGCGCGCTTGTTGGGGGATAGCCACGGGGTGCGATTTCGCGTTAGCGCGAAACGACGTTCATGCCTGGGAAGAAAAACGCGATCTCTTGCTTCGCGGTTTCCGGACCATCGGAGCCATGAACAGCGTTAGCGTCGATGGAGTCAGCAAAGTCAGCGCGGATGGTGCCTGGGGCTGCTTTTTTCGGGTCGGTTGCACCCATGAGGTCACGGTTCTTAGCGATGGCGTTCTCGCCTTCCAGAACTTGCACCATCACGGGGCCGGAAGTCATGAAGCCGACCAAGTCCTTGAAGAACGGACGCTCTTTGTGGACGGCGTAGAAATCTTCGGCGTTCTTCTGCGACATATGCAGCATGCGCGCGGCGATGATCTTAAGGCCAGCGCCTTCGAAGCGCGCATAGATTTGGCCGATCACGTTTTTAGCGACCGCGTCAGGTTTGATAATGGAAATGGTGCGTTCGACTGCCATTTGTTGCTCCGTAGTAGATGGATGAATCAAAAAAAGAAAAAACAGAAATCCGTCCAGCAGCAGCGTGGATGTCGGCAGCAAACACCCTCAGAAACCGGTGTGAGTAGCCAGCGCATCGTCTGTGCTCGCATCAATCGAGCGACGCCCTCGACTTGCGGCGAGGTCAATCGCGTAAGCTCATGATTGTTTTGAGATTTATCGCAAAACCGAGCGGCCGCTTTGTCTCAAAACTTAACTTGAAATTCTATCACGCGGGCATGACAGCCCGGCTAGGGCAGCGTTCCAGAGCTAGCCAAGACTAGGCTGACTGACTGGGGAGCAGTTCGAGCACCCCGCGGCGGCGGCGGATGATGAATTGGTGGCCGCCGGCCTGATGCGGCTTGTCGGCGGGCGACTGTGCAAATAACTGGCGCGCCCATTCCTCGAGTTGCGCATGGGACGGACTCGCCACGCCCTGCCATTTCAACCACCAATACAGGGCATTCGTCTGACGCGCGATGTCCAGTTGGTCGAGCGCATCGGCGCGCGCGGCGGCACCATCCCAACGGAGATCAAGCT
>JAJTHU010000082.1 GCA_021300055.1 Nitrosomonadaceae bacterium
ATTGCGGCCATTGCGGCCATCAGCGAAAAATCCCAGGACAAACTCGGGGAACTGCAATTGATTCAGGACACGGGCCTCAAAGCCGTTACTCTTAAGATCAAGCAGCGTCTGTTGAAGGAAGGAAGCGCGCCTCTGGAAGAGGCCATGGCCCGATACAATGAGATGGTCCTCAGGGTTAAGCTCGTGACGCCACTCAAAAAGCAACTGGATGTCGCGGCTCAACTGATGACCGACCTATCGCTCAACTTTGGCTATCATCGCGCTAAGGACCTTCACAATAAGTCCATGCAGCAGTGTAACGCCGCTCGTCAGGCTATTCAGTCATCCACGCTTGGAGACAGGAGCAAGTCCCTTAGCCTGACCGACATTAACAGTGTTTGCGCTTCTATCGAAAACAACTGGCAGGCCGTCTCGAACTCGGGGCTTGGCGTAAGGGACATGGCATTAGAGCATAATGCTTTAATGAAACTCAAATACCAGAATCTCTGCAGGCAGCGCGATCCGGCGATTGACTGTGCAACATTTAAACTTCTGAGCGACCTTAATCAGGAATTCTTCAACACAGCGACGGAAACAGACCTCAAGGATTTGGAATATCGCTGGTCCCTCGTTGAAATCCTTAAACCATAACGGATGACGTATGAGAAAGTTAGTTTTATCAGGACTTCTTCTGCAGGCGGTCACGGCCAATGCAGCCACAACCAATACGTTAAAGCCTGTTTGGGACTTTCAAACCGATTCCTGGAGCTGTGGTGTTCATTCCACCTACCGCTCATTAAACCATTATGATCTGGCCACCTCTTACGGGAATATGAAGGATTTCATTGGCCAGCAGGAGTTTAAGTACAACATCACGAAAGAGATCACCGAGCGGGTCAAGAGCAAGGTTTGTAAGAGACTTGGGCCTCTCAAGCACTTCTGTGAGGAGGTGACTAAAGTCGTGACCCGGGTCACGACGGTGAAGATCCCCATGAGAATTGGCATCGGTCGCGGTCCTCATCAGCTGGCCGGAAAAATCACGGATTTTGGCGTGCGTTCGATTCCCAAGGAAAAGGCAAGCTTCGCGGACCTCGAACGCCTCATCGATCAGAAAAAGCCGGTTCTGACCCTACTTCAGATCGATGTGGAGGGATGGGAGCTGCTATCCTTCCCTAAACTGCACTGGGTTGTGGTGACTGGATATGACGCGAACAATATCTATTACTACGACACGGACTCGAACGAACAGGTCTCCATCGAAAGGGGCGAGTTCTACCAACAGTGGGATTGGAACAACGGCTGGAACAAGCGCAATAGCCCTGTCAATCTGCATCTCACTCGCAATGAAGGCATCGAGATTCGAAGCATCATTTACTTCGACGATGAAAAAATCGATCGGATCCTGATGTTGGAGCAAATGGAAGCGTCAGCGGCCCAGCGCTTGGCGCAGGCATTTGCGGAACTCGAAGGGCATTTGGAGAACCCCAAGGTCTTTGATGTAACACGGAAAGTACAGGAAGTTGCCCAGCTTCACGGAAGTTTGGATATTCAGGTCAATCAGTTCCTGGATTCTCTTGATCCTGTGCTCTCGGAGCCATGAAAGATTCTGACTCGCATTATCTGCAATATTCTTCGGCACAACATTGACCTTTCATTCAGGCTCAACGTAATGCGCCATAATTTTTTGACTAAGCAGTCCATTCCGGGACTGCGATCGCGAGATTTGAGAAGCCAGATACGTTCTTTTTAAGGCATTTCGGTCCAGAGGCGTGTCCTCTGACTCGTTCAAAAAGTGAGGCAGACAGGACAAGCAGAACCAAGCATCTCCCTGTCTTGTGCAACTTGGAGTGAAGTCTTCCCATGATGAAACATAACTGGGCCCTATACCTGACGTTGACCGTGGTAAACGCATGTCATCAGGAACCTGAAGCAACATCTCAACCCGATTTTAGCGTCGGTGGTGCTTCCCCTTCCGAATGCGGTCCCATCACTGAAGGCGCTGTCGAAACCATAGGCTGTCTGATCGGAACAGTCGGCCACGAGCATATCTTGCGCATCGCCGAAATGCGAGCCCATGCTATGACCGGTTCGGAATTTTATACCCAAGGGATGGCCGAGCTGGCGACTGGAAGTGGTGGCGATAGTTCCAAAGACGACCTTGTCATCGGCAATTATTCCACTGACAAACCGATTTATACCGAAACTTTCGACCTTGCTCAGTGGCATGCCGATCTCTTCGGCGTAGGCCGTGAGGAATCCTGGCACGAAAGCGGTGCGAGGCAGATGTTTCACTCGCTCGTGAACTTCACCGTGGACGATAATAATCCCCGCAGTCTCTTCGATCGCGAGGCCAATTGCACGGCCATTCGCAACGTGATGGAGACCCAAACCCGCAAAGGCTTGGAGCTGGTTAAGGCCGGACGCAAGCAGGAAGGCATGCGGCTTATCGGAAGCGTTACGCACACGATTCAGGACAGCTTCTCACGCGCCCATACGGTTCGATCGACGGCAGCCGATGTCGATGATCGGCAATTCTTTAAGTATCGGGTCTGGTCGCTCGATAGGTTTTGCAAGTATGGCAAAGCAGTCCCGGGCGTTTGCGAACATGCCCTCAGCTATGACTTCATTAGCGAGCTTGGCCCCCTCGGTGGGCCAATCAAACCTGAAGCACGCGCGGCCACGGACACGACAACCGCGTACCTTGTCTACGTTCATTGGATGATGACAGGCGCCATGAGCGTAACCGACGCCATGTCCGACTTCTTCAATGGGTCGAGCCGTTTCCTGACCTTTGCCAAGGATTTCTACACGAACAGGCAGGAGCGGACTGTCGTGACGGTCGGTAACTTTAAATGCACGGAGTAAATCGTATGAGCAAGATTTTCCTGACTATCCTTATTCCTCTCGCGATAAGTGCATTGGCGACGCGCGCATCAGCCCAGTCGGAGAGTTTCCCCAGGACATATAGCTTTGAAGATTGCGTCCCCACAGCCAGCGCCAAAACCAAATGTACTTTTTCTCAAACGGCGAATCTCTATGGCGTGACCAGTTTCCCGATGCGCTTCGATATCGAGTATAGTTTCCCATGCCGGGGCCATCGCGTGGGACTGGCCTGGTCGTTCCGGGGAGGCTCGCAGGCCCTGGAATTTTCAGAGGCGAAAAAAGTCGTCACCGTCGAGGGCCCCGGCCCTCTGGATTTCAAGGATTTGAATGCTGACACTACACGACGTGCGACTCTGATTGGCGAATGCTCCGTGAAAATTCACTCCCTCAGCGCTGCCCCCACCATGGACGTGCTTCTGGATTGGAAAGCGAATTCCAGTGTGCTGGTCGCCAATATAAAAGACGCGCGAGATGGCCTGATCTTGGCAGATTCCTTTACGTCGCTGGCCTCAGTTCTGAGCGGCGATGTGAAAAATATTTCACAGGCTATCTGGAGCATGATGAATCAAGTCTTGCTGGACCTCAATACCCTTGGCGTCGTCTCCCTGCCACTGGGAATATGCGAGTTCACCGACCCGACTTGCACCACTCTTCTCTCGCGGGAGCAGATGACTCAGGAGCAGCAGGACGAACTCGATATCGTCCTGGTGGAAAACAGCAGTTTTGCCGATTATCATCGCCTTTATGCCCACATCAATGTGCTGCCGGTGATTATCGCGGGAGCCGACAAGACCATCGAGGAAGCCCTTGCGATTTCCAAAACCGATCTGACGAAATTCTTCCGCAGCAAACTGGAACGGCAAAGAACCCAGGCGCGCAAGCTTCTGGATAAGGTCAAACCTTTCGCAGCGAGCTTCGACCAGGAGCTTCAGAAGAACATCAGTGACCTTGACGCTCTCATCAAGGGAAATCCGTCATGAAAAAGCTTGCCGTTGCCGCCCTTATTCTCGTGGCTTCCGGAAGATTGCTGGCCGATACGGCTCAGACTTTGAATACAATCGATAGCAATCGCGAACGTCGTCAGGCGCTGGAGATTCGGGAAAACGCCCTGCGCCTGAAACATCGCAATCTTGAAATGCTCAATAAGTTTTTTGCCCGGACGAAATACCTCCGTGACAACGCCATCGGAGGGGAAGCGGGCGTTGTCAAACGCTCGGAGACATGGATCAATGGCGTGAAGAGCTGGATTAACCAATGGGACACTCTTACAGAAGCCCTGAAGTCGATTAACAGCAATAACGTCGAGGATTCAGCGAATACGATTGAAAAGGTCGTTGACGATTTCTACAAGAAATACGCCGAGCATGAAGCCGCCGCTGCTGATATTAATCAGAAGATTCTGAACATTCATGTTGAGCTTGCGGATCTGCAGATCCTGCCTCTGGATGTGGCGCCAGCTTATAGGGCCCATGTCGAGGCCTTCAATCGCCATCGCGATCAGATTCAGCAGCTGAACTCCACCCTCGAGCGAAATTTCCAGTCCGATCGCATCCAACTTCTGGGAGAGGCCGCAACCGTTTTCCGCAGCACGGTGCTGACCAGGATCAGACAGATCGTGGTCCAGTATCCCGAACTCGAAGCCATCATGGAACAAACTCGACTTCTAATGGACATGATGGACACCTATGGCAGCAGGATCGCGGCCTACGAACATTCCGCAGTTGCAGCGAGAAGCGCGCTAACCTTTGGCAGCTATTTCGCGGCCGAAAGGAACTTCAATTCCGTCAAGGCACTGGCCGCAGAACTGCAGCAGGGCATAACGGACAGCAAATATGGCACCAGGAATGCAAGTCTGTATTTGAATCGAATCAAGACCAGCCTCGATGCGACCCAGGCGCAGTGGAATGCGGTCATGGGCCTGCAAACGAAGCATACCATGTTCTATAATTTTTTCACCACACAGCGCCGGACCTTGTCCGCGGACTGCCGACGTCGCGATATGATTCCAATCCGCAACTGTGAAATGTTGAGGGTGTTGAACCAAGTACAGCTTGATTTGCCCAAAGTGAAAGCCATGAGCGATGGTGAGCTTAAGCATCTGGAAGAGAGCCTGATCGCCGTTAGAAAGGATCGAACATGAGGAAATACGTACTGACTCTTTTGATTCTCGCCTGCAAAGCTCAGGCAGGATTCCATGATCATGCGCACGGTGATACCGCTGAAAATCGTTACAGCATCGGGATGGAAGACAGTTCCCTGGAGTATCTG
>JAJTHU010000318.1 GCA_021300055.1 Nitrosomonadaceae bacterium
CGACCGCGCGCCACCGCGCGCTGCGGGACAGCTCGCGCAGCAGTGACACGCCTGAGTCGCCGGCGCCGATCACGATCACCGGCTCGCCCTTGTGGCTGGTCTCGCGCGCCCGCAGCCACTCGCGCAGCATCCGGTACCCGAAACGGCTGCTCGCCATCAGCGAGGCCATCACGAGCGGCATCATCAGCAGCGTCGAGCGCGGCACCACTGTATCGAAGCGGCCCATCAGGTGCAGGATGGGGATCACGCCGGTGGACAGCAGCGCCGCGAAGACGATGCGGCGCAAGTCCTGCAAGCTCGCATAGCGCCACAGACCCTGGTACATGCCAAAGATAGTCGCAACTGCTGCCTGAACAGGCAACGCGACGGCGAGCACGGTCAAGAGCACTTGGCTATCGGATGGGAGACCGCCAGTCGGAACAAACAACAGGTACGCAACAACCCACGCCACACCGACCATGAAGACGTCGTGAGAAAAGGCGAGCACTGCGCGTTCATTAATGGAGAACTTCATGCAATCCCTTTATCTTCTTATTTCCTTGCACGTGTTCTTTTGTTTTTGTTTTACGACTGCGCTGCATTGCAAGCGTTGCGGAGATAGGCTTCCGCCAACACAATTAATGTCGAATATTTTAACACCCACGCCACAAATAGCACAGGGACGCTACCTACCTCTGCCCCTGCTACCTGTCGGCTAGCCACGACAGCAACCACGCTGACGAAGGTCAACCCCGCATATAGCGTCGTGACTTGTAGGTGGGACCAGTTCCGATGTCTCACCAATCGCTGATAAATGTGCTCGCGGTGAGATTCCCACACCGGGTCGCCCTTAAGCCCCCGACGCAGGAGAGTCCAAGTGGTATCGACGATCATAGGGGCAAACACGACGAACGGTACCCACCATTGCCAGAGCACTTCCTTGGCGCCGATCAGCGCGACGGACGCTGCAATCAGCCCGAGGCCCGTCGAGCCAAGGTCCCCCATAAAAACGCGACCACCGAGGTTGTGAGGCAAGAAACCAGCCGCAGCGCCCGCAGCGGCAAAACAAAGCACGATCACGCCGTTCGGTGCCGCGCCTGCGGATGCTAGCGTGCCGACGATCGCCAATCCCAAGAGTGCCACCACACTCGAACCGGCGACCATGCCATTCACGCCGTCCATGAAGTTGAACAGATTGATCGACCAGGCGATGCCAAGAACGCACCCGATGGCCAAAATCAACAGCGCCCCCGCACCAAGTCCAACAGCCGCGGGCCATACCGCCCACACGACAACGGTCGCCGCAAACGTATGGACGCAAAGACGGAGTAACGCGGAGACGTGGCGAATATCGTCGGCGATGGAAACGGCACCTACCAAGCCAAGTGCAACACCCAAGGGCAAGCACCAGCTCGGTAGCGGCCCGGACCCCAACGACAATGTGGCCGCTACAACGAGCGCAATCGCGCCAACGATGCCGAATCCGCCATAGCGCGGAACCGCTCTGGAATGCATCGCCTGCGGCTTAGCTGGAGAATCGACGAACACGCTTGCCGCAGGAACGTAACGCAACGCCCAAATCAGCACAAAGCTGAGCAGGCAGGTTACGGCAGAGATGATTGCGCCTAACAAGCGCTCCTCTCAAAAGCAAACGGGCACCCGGAGGTGCCCGCCTGCGCAGTGATATCTTCTATTGAATCTGCACGACCAGAATCAACGACTGCGGCGTTGGCGTGGCCGAGTCTTGGATGGTGATGAACGTCACCGCTCCTGCACCTGCGGCCGGGCCAGGTGGGTTAGCAACCGCACGCGCAAAGAACAACAGCGGCTGGCCAGCAGTGATCGTGATCGACTGCGAGTACGCTGCGCCCGTGGTGCTGAGCTCAGCGAAGTTAGGCGCAGCCACACTGATCGTGTAAGGGGGTACGCCGCCCGCGATCGTCGTCTGCTTGCTTGGGCGCGGCGCAGCGCCCGCTGCAAGGTCGAGCGTCGTACCGGTCGAGGTGGTGATTGGCGTTGTAGTCGTTGGCGTGCCGCCAGCGCAAGAGAACGGAGCTGCGCCAGAAAGGTCGAGCGTAATGTCGCTAAAGTTCGTGCCGTTCGACACGCGTACGCGCGTCTGAGCGCCCCCGCCCGGATCCGTCGAGCGACGCGTCATGGTCAAAATGCCGTTGTTGATCTGCGCATCGATACGCAGCGGCTCAAGCGCGATCGCCGAAATAATTGGCACGGAGCCGGTGTAGCCGCTCGGTACGGTTTGCGAAACGAAAGAGGAAACCGACACACCGCAAATCACACCGGTGAATACATTCGGTGTCAGCGTTGGTACAGGCAACGTTACCGACGCGGAAGTTGGACGGTCTGCCGAGCCAACGGTGTTACCGATGTTGAAGGTCGCCACACGGCCAATCGCATCGGTAACCGTGATGGTGTTGCCGTTGGCGCCCGTACTACACACAAGGCCCGTGGTCGTCACGAGGATGGAGCCAAAGTTAATGCCCAAGGTCGTACCGTTTGCGGGCACTGGAACCGATGGCGGGGCCAAAGGCGAGCCTGCGATCACGGCGAAGTCAGGAATCGACTGGCGCACGGTATACGGTGGCGTGCCGCCCGTCACTAAGTGGCTGGTGAGCGCGCCGGTTGCGCAAGCGTCTTTGAATGGACCAGTCCACTGGAAGTTATTTGGCGTGATGGTGATCGCGGTTGGGTCGATGGTCTGACCGACGGTGATGACGTACGAAACCGTCTGACCGCTCGTCACATCAACCGCGCGAAGCACTGTGTAGCCGGAAGGGATGCCCACCGACGCACGCAGCGTTGCGATGGCGACGCCACGGCTATCAGTGTTAATGGTCACTGAAGCGGCGGTGCCGGAGCCCGAGACGATGGCTAGGCTGCCAGAGACAATTTCAAAACGGATTGCACGGTTCTGCAGCGGGCTGCCATTGAGTTGCGCAGAGACGCTGGCAATTGCTTCGCTACCCGAACAAACTTGTGCGCCGCCACAGGAGTTACCAGCATTCGTGCTAGCACTCACCGTCAGCTGGTTCAGCAGCGTTGTGGCCTTTACGTTAGCCGCCGCCGTGGTGGTTTTACCCGCAGAGTCGCGAACAGTGATTGTTACTGCGGTGTCTGTTGTCGGGTTGGTCGCCGTCGCGACGAAGGTGTTGCCGTTCGCGATGGTGATGTTCAGAGGCAAGACACTCGAGTTGCTCGAGAACGCCGAATAGGGCCGTTGACCGCCGCTAATCGTGAAGGTCACGGGCGTATTCGCGAACATATCGGTCGAACCCGGCAGCACTTGCAAGTCGCCGCCCACCGTTGTTGGCGCTGATACCCCACCGCCGCCGCATGCAGCCAGCAGACCCATGGTCACGCCGAGGGTGCCTACCTTCAGCCAGTGCAGCCAATTCGTTAGTCGAAGACCTTGCACGCTACCCTTGCCGAAAATGTTTTGATTAGCCACGGCATGCCTCTCTATGTCGTCAATGTATTAGTTGCGGTACCGATTCAGGTGCTGTGTTCACCAAAAACGTAGCGCTTACCCCATCAAAACCGCCCAAACCGTCGCCGCATGCTACTCAGATCAATGCCGGCAAGCCGTTCGAGAAAGTTCAAACTTCTTACAAATTATGAGGTTACCTCACTTTATTAAAGCGCAACTTTCAAATGGGCGCAAGATGTTATGCTTACTTTGTTTGACACCTTCTTTGCCGCCCATTCGGCGAACCCGACCGACCGGACGTCCAGCCGGAGCCTGCGAGCTAGCCAACCCAATTATTGCGCCGCACCAAAATGGACGCTAACATGCGGTTAGGTCTAAGCAGTTGATTTTTTGGGCTGTCGCACACCCGCGCAGTCAACAACCTGATCCTGCCCCACTCGGCCAAAAGCCGGGCTGCGCCTGAACGAATCCCTCACTTTCCACCTGTCACGCGCGTCCCACGCCGCGTGAATGGTGGCATCATCGTTCCCGCATTCGCCATTTCGCGCTCTGGAGCTAGTTGATCATGTCGTCGTCTTCGCCAACCGTTTCCCCGTCCCTTCCGCCCGAATCCCAGGGCCTTTATGCCAGAGAAAACGAGCATGACGCGTGCGGCGTCGGCTTCGTTGCCAATATCAAGGGCAAGCGCTCCCATGCACTGGTGGAGCAGGGTTTGAAGATTCTCGACAACTTGTCGCATCGGGGCGCGACGGGCTACGACCCGTTGCTCGGAGACGGTGCGGGCATTTTGATTCAACTGCCGGACCTGCATCTCCGTCGCGTGTGCGGCAAACAAGGCATGACTCTGCCCGCGGCCGGCCAGTACGGCGTGGGCATGGTCTTCCTGCCGCGTGAACCCGCTTCGCGTATGGCGTGCGAGCAAGAAATCGAGCGAGCCATTCTGAACGAAGGGCAGATTTTGCTTGGCTGGCGCGACGTGCCTACCAGCAATCAAGGTCTCTCCGAGGCGACGATTGCCGTCGAGCCGTTGATCCGCCAAGTGTTCGTGGCGCGCGGTTCCAGCGACATGACGCAGGATGATCTTGAACGCAAGCTGTACATCATTCGCAAAGGCTCTGGTCACGCGATCCAGGCGCTGAACCTCCGTCACGGCAAAGAGTTCTACGTTCCCTCGTTCTCGACTCGCACCATCGTCTACAAAGGGATGTTGCTGGCTGATCAAGTCGGCAAATACTATTTGGATCTGCAGGACCCCTCGATGGTCACGGCGCTGGCACTCGTGCACCAGCGCTTTTCGACCAACACATTCCCCACGTGGGATCTGGCCCATCCATTTCGGATGATTGCGCACAATGGCGAAATCAACACGCTGCGCGGCAACGTCAATTGGATTCGTGCACGCCAGCAAGCGATTGCGTCTCCGGTGCTCAAAGAAGATCTGAACAAAATCTGGCCACTGATCTATGACGGCCAGTCGGATTCAGCATCCTTCGACAATTGCTTGGAAATGCTCGTGATGGGTGGCTACCCGCTCGCGCACGCCATGATGATGATGATTCCTGAAGCGTGGAGCGGCCACACCCTGATGGATGAGGACCGAAAGGCCTTCTACGAATACCACGCCACGCTCATGGAGGCATGGGATGGCCCAGCCGCAATGGCGTTTACTGACGGTCGTCAGATTGGTGCAACGCTGGACCGCAACGGACTGCGTCCGGCGCGTTACATCCTTACCGACGATGACATGGTTGTGCTCGCATCAGAAGCGGGCGTGCTCGATATCCCTGAGCACAAGATCGTCAAGAAATGGCGCCTGCAACCCGGCAAGATGTTCTTGGTCGATATCGAGCGCGGCAAGATCATCGATGACGATGAACTCAAGCGTGAGCTTGCAACCGCGAAGCCTTATCGCGAATGGGTGCAGCGCGCACGTATTCGTTTGGACGACCTGCCCGAGCCGGCCCCGGCTGAGCCGTCCAGCGTCAACTTGCTCGACCGCCAACAGGCCTTTGGCTACACGCAGGAAGACCTGAAAGTGATCATGGCGCCCATGGTACAAAACGGTCTAGAAGCGACCGGCTCCATGGGCAATGATTCGCCGCTCGCGGTGATGTCCGACAAGCCGCGCAATCTCTATCACTACTTCAAGCAACTGTTTGCGCAGGTTACCAACCCCCCGATCGACCCGATCCGCGAGGAGTTGGTGATGTCAACGGCCATCACCATCGGCCCGCGCCCCAATCTGCTCGACATTCACCATACCGACCCCGGTCGTTGGCTTGAAGTGCCGCAGCCCGTGCTGACCTCGAGCGATATGGAAAAGATTCGCCACATCGATTTGTTCACGGGTGGCTACCTTCGCAGTGAGGAACTCGATATCACCTACCCAG
>JAJTHU010000185.1 GCA_021300055.1 Nitrosomonadaceae bacterium
CGGGGTTGCCTTTGCGGGCCACGGCACCTTGAGTCTTCGCTGTTTCGCGGTAGCTACGCGACAGCGCCGACGAGTCGGCTTTACTCGCGTCCTGCGTGTCCCATTCGATTTTGAGCAGATCACGGCCCTGCTTGACCGCCCAGAATGACTTGCCGACGACGGCGACACCGCTGTCGAGTTGGATGACGTGCGTGACGCCTGGAAGGCCATTGACGCGCGACGCATCGAACGACTTCACACGCGCACCAAACATCGGCGGATGTGCGACCACTGCCGTGTGCAAGTTGGGAACCGTCTTGGCACTCACATCGAGTCCAAACTTGGCGGTGCCATTCACCTTTGCTGGCGCATCGATGCGACGCGTAGGGCGGCCGATCAGGTTGTAGTCTTTCGCTGGCGTCAGCGCCACCTTTTGCGGCACCGGCAAACGTGCGGCGTCGTCGGCGAGTTCACCATAGCTGGCGCGCTGTCCGGCGGGCCCGATAACCTGTCCTTTGTCAGTCCGACATTTGGCTGGATCAACCTTCCAGCGCGCGGCCGCAGCGCTGATGAGCATCGACTTGGCCATCGCACCGACGGTGCGCAATTGCTCCCACGAATTTGCAACCGAAGTCGAACCACCAGTCGCCTGCATGCCAAAACCAGTGTGCGCGTAGACCGGCGCGGCGGGCGCTAGCTCAGACCGAACCCTAGACCACTCGCAATCCAATTCCTCTGCAACGAGCATTGGCAGCGAGGTCATCACGCCTTGGCCAAACTCTAGGTGCTTGACCTGAACCGTGACACTGCCATCGCGCGCAATGCGCAAGAATGCGTTCGGCTGACTGAGGTTTGGCGCGGCCGGTTGGGCGCTCGCGAATCGATTGCCGACCGTTAGATTGAAACCGATGACGAGACCACCCGTCGCGGCAGCACTCGCCTTGAGAAAGGTGCGGCGGTTGGTTGCCTTAGTTGCCTTAGCGCGGGAGCCCACTTGCTTGATTAGCTTATCCATCGTGGCGCTCCTCTTTATGCCTTGGCTTTGGGTTTGGCGGGTGCCGACTTGGCAGCGGGCGCTGGGGCGGTGCTCGCACGTTCACCGGCCGCAACCTTGATTGCGTTTCGCACCCGGTTATAAGTACCGCAACGGCAAATGTTGCCGCTCATCGCCGCGTCGATTTGCGCATCTGTCGGCGCTTTGTTTTTGCTGAGCAGTGCGGTAGCCGTCATGATCTGACCCGACTGACAATACCCACACTGCACCACGTCTTCGGCAATCCACGCATCCTGGACGCGCTTGCCGACAGGTGTTTTGCCAATCTGCTCAATGGTCGTGACACGCTTGCCCGCGACGGCAGATAGCGGTGTCGAACACGACCGTGCTGGCTCACCATCGATGTGCACCGTGCAAGCGCCGCACAAGGCCATTCCGCAGCCATACTTAGTGCCAGTTAGGTCGAGGTTATCGCGGAGAAACCAGAGGAGCGGCGTGGTCGGATCCACGTTGGTGGAAATCCGTTGTCCATTGACGGTGAACAGAATCATGGCAGGACCTTTGGGTAGTCATTGCATCGTGCGGGATTGCACGACGCAAGAAGGAGCCATGATTCTAACCTGCACCAATGCAACAACTCGCGCGTAGGCGGTGCTGCGGCGGTTGCCGGGGTGTCTAGCTCGCGCAGACGCGGTTCTTGCCGAGACGCTTCGCGTGGGCCAAGCCCTGCCCCGCTCGGTCGATTGCCGCCTGCTGCGCCTCGTCGGGGCGTACTTGCGTAACGCCAGCGCTAAAGGTGACGAACAGGCGCTCCATTCCTTGCAAGAAAAACTCGCGCGTTAGTTGGCGCTGGAGACGCTCGCATTGCCCCACTGCCACCTCGATGGGCGTATCAGGCATCAGTATCACGAATTCTTGTCCTGCTAGCCGCGCCAACACATCCGTTGGACGCAATGAGTTTCGTACCGTACGGCTAAGTTGCACCAGCGCATCGTCGCCAGCCTCATGACCGAGTTTGTCGTTCAGCCCTTTGAAGTTGTCGATATCGAGAACTGCGAGGCAAAGTGACTCTCCCGTGCTGGACATACGTTCCGCTTCTTCCGCAAACGCTGCGTCGAGGCCATTACGGTTCAGAGTACGCGTGAGGTTGTCGGTTTTGACCAGTTCCGAAACCTTGATAAGTTCGCGCTCTAGCTCAGCCGCTCGTGACTCATGGCGAGCTACCGTTGCGCGGGCTTCGGCAAGCTCGCTATTGGAGCTCAGCATCTCCGCTTCGATGCCGCGCGACTCGGCGAGCAACTGCGAGACCACCTGCGTAATGTCGTTGATGTCGCGCGCAGATTCGATCGCGGTGGTGTATGTTGATAGCTTTCCGGCGAACTGCCCTGTCGACGACGCCATGGCACCGAGGCGATCCATAAACACACTGATGAGATCGCGGATCGACGCCTTGGCCTCATCCAATTGGCGCTTGATCGCAGATTGGCGGCGGCTCGCATCGCGCAAGCTCGCTTCGACTTGGCGCAGTGTTTGTGCACTTGCGCCGTCGGCCAGCGCCTCATCTAAGCGCGACATTTGTCCGCTCAACCAACCGTGTTCTGCGCTAAGCGAAGCGACGTTCTTGGCCACCGCTGACAGAAGCGACTTAAGCTGTTGATTCTCTTGCTCGCCCGCGGCCTGCTCTTCGGCTAGTTCGCCCATGAATTCGCGGAACTTGTTGCGAAGTTCACCGTGTTCCGATGCGGCGGAGATGTACCGAACGTTGTGCAGTAAGCTGCCCGCCTTAGCCTTCAATTCAGGCGTGCGTCGGTATATTGGGCTGCTGCACGAGAGCGCAGATGCAGTGGTCTCTGCCCAATCATTGGAGACGGCCGCATACCCACCTGAACTTGATGGGTGGCCGCGCCGCTCCAAGATAGAACGGAGCAGCGCTTCCAGCGTGAAGAAGTCGCCCTTATCCAACGCGGCGGTCAAGGCCAAATCTTTACCCGCAGAGCGGCCGACGAGTTCGACAACCATGCGCAGCAGCTGCATCGGTTCCGCATCGACCGCGACGCTCGCACCGGAAGCCGGCGCAACAAGTGGGGTCGGCTTCTCACCTAGAATCGCAAAGTACGCGCGCGAAAAGTTCTCTGGCGTGGGCGGGAGCTTCTTACGCGCCAAATCCTTGATTGCTTGACGAGCGACATTCGCCGGGGAATCTTGTGCATCCC
>JAJTHU010000118.1 GCA_021300055.1 Nitrosomonadaceae bacterium
CTTATCGGGTTGTTGAATGCGTAGTTATAAGGTGACCATCTCCTTCCTAACTCAGCCATAGGATCTATCACATGCCACCTCCCTATCTGCACAACATACATCCTCGCCCCATAATCATACCACTCCAACCCTCCCCCATCATTAAACTCCTTCTCCTGCTTTTCCTTTCCGTTGTATTCATACTTATTGTCTAAAGAGTCAACTGCTTTTGAAGTGATGTCCGCCGTGGTAAGTCCGAACGGATACTAATGCGTCTGCCCATGGCGGCTATTATTTTGTTTTAGGTATGGGCGAATCTCGCTTAGCTTGATTTCTTAGAGAAGTGGGCCTCTCACATGCGTCACCCCGAACAATTCTGTTGGGGCAGGCTCTGTATATTATCAAAGAACACGTACACCAAAGGCGCACAAGTCTACCGGTCTCTCATTGCTGGTATAGACATAAAGGTACCCATTTTGGGAAATCGGTAAGCCGGTTTTTACAAAAGTTTTGAATTCTCAATCAGCACCAGGTAAAAGCCAGTTTGGGTGTGTAGGTTGAGTGTGGTTAATTCTTTACATTCCGAACAATAAGAATCTTCGCCGAATAGTCTTACACCAAAGGCGCACGAGCTGCTGCAGCGAAGCTAAGCAGAACTATGCGGCATGGGAAAATATCGCACTCGCTCTCAAACCTTGTGCGCCGCAGGCGTATCACTCTGATTATTACATTGTCACATGATAATGCCGCAAAGTCTCCGCCTCTGGCGGAAGACTTCTCGGAGGAGGTAAAACTCAGTGTGGGTGTGTAGTTTGAGTGTGGGAAGTCCATTGGCTACACCTTTTTTCTCACATTCAACTTGTGTGTTTGCCACCAAGGCTTTGTATACCCTTGAGTTTTCTGAAGCTAAGGCTATCTTTGCAAAAAGCAGAGATTGAACAATACAAAACAGACTAACCAATATCAAACTTTTGTCTGGCTTTTGGGGTGTCGAGACAAAAATTCATATGAACACAATTGTTGTATTTTGCTTATTCATCAATGCAAATATATGTTATTGTCTTTTTCTGTCTACTTATTTCTAAATATTCATTTCGCTTTTTGGGATCTTTAAAAAGAAAATAATCTCCTTGTGGGCTTAAAACCATTTTATCTAGGTCTAGTTGAGAAAAAAGAAGTTCAAAATCATCGGCGGATAATAATATGTCAATTTCCACATACGAGTCGCCAATCGCTTCCTTTTTATCTTTATTTATTACCAAATAATTTTCTGGCAAGACTATTCCAAAAGACTCAAATTTTGATCTTTCATCCAGATTTGAACATGAGTATAATAAAAAAAATAAAAGTGGGATTCCAAATTTCACTTTGACAATTTAACATAATTATTCGTAAAGTATATTGGAAATGATTGACCAGGCCCTGCATAATATGCTCCAATAATTGTTAATTTATTTCTTTTTGATACGCCTAATTCAAATTTTATATCAAAGTCATACCGATCAGGCATAATCATAACTTTATCTTCGCTAATTTTCTTCAATGTGATATTTCCGTATACTACACCATCAGAAAGATTTGTATATTGGTCTCCCAATAAATTTACAATTATGAATGGTATGCCGTCTTTGTCTTTTTCAGCATTTTTAAACATTGACATTTTAACTTTACTTAAATCAATCTTTTGAGCATCTGCATATAATGGCTGTCCATTACCAAAACGCCACCAGAAAGTTGCACCACCTAGTGTAATTTTACCTTCTCTATCAATTGGCTTTAGTGAACTAGGGTCAGGTCCTTCTGAATTAGAATTACTAGCCTCACTCTGAGAGTAATTTTCAACTCCTTCTTGATGTGGCATTGGAGAACTTTGTAGACCATCAATAGCCGCCTTAATCATTGATTCTACCTCAGCCGCATTTTCCTTCTGTTTCTCACGTTCTCCCCGAGTTTGTTCATGTTCTTCCTGTGCTATTTCAGCCTCGTTCTTTATTTTTCCTTTTGCATCAAAACTCCACATCCCATCAGGATCAATAAATCTTATCGGGTTGTTGAATGCGTAGTTATAAGGTGACCATCTCCTTCCTAACTCAGCCATTGGGTCTTTCACATGCCACCTCCCTATCTGCCCATCATACATCCTCGCTCCATAATCATACCACTCCAACCCTCCCCCATCACTAAACTCCTCACTCTGTAATTCCTTGCCGTTGTATTTGTATTTATTCTCGGTCTTCAAAGCCCCCTTTGAAGATATCCCCGCCATCGTCAACCCAAACGGGTAATAGTGCGTCTCCTCTACCAGTGGGCCTCTTATATGGGTGAGTTGGATATTGTCAAAGAACACATCTATGTTAGGGGTTTCATTGCTAACATATACATAAAGATAACCGTTTTTGCTAACCGGTAAACTATTGCGGATATGCGTGCTAAACACTTCATTATCGCCCACTTGCTCAAAACCACCACCGGCATATTTCAGTTGCTCTTCCAGCAGCAGCCAGTTTACAAAAGCCTTGGGTTTGCTGCTGTTGTAAGACTGACTGTTTAAAAAGTTGGTTACGGCAGGGTCTAATACGCCACCCTGTTGTAACTGCACTGGTGTTACTTTACCACCACTGGCACCTGCTACTCCATTGGCCAATGCCGCAATAATACTGGTTATAGGACTGGCCGGGCCGACTGGGTTGGCAAGGCGAAAACTGTTGTTGGTCAAGAACACCAACAACGGCGGAAAAAGCCTTGGGTCTGCTGCTGTTGTAAGACTGGCTGTTTAAAAAGTTGGTTACGGCAGGATCTAACACGCCACCATATTGCAACAGTACTGCTGTTGCCTTGCCGCCACTGGCACCCGCCACACCATCGGCCAAAAGATTAAGCCCATAGTTGCGGGTGAAAACACCACGCAATGGCGACAACACCTGCAAGGGCGAGAACTGTTGTTGGTGAAGAACACCAACAACGGCGGAAAAGCCCCGAAAATCGGGGCTTTTGTTGTTATTCTTCTTTTAGTTGTAATTCTCGGGGTACTCCCAACTCCTCACGCTTCTGTAAATATTCTTGCCTATCAAAAGGACCGTAAATACTATCATTGGTTTTGTAGATTATCCAATATTTAGTTATTCCTTTTTCTAAAAGTAAATCATAGTATTTATCTTCTGAAATGAGTTTTGTTTTTTCTTGTTCAGAAAGTAAAATAAACTTTTCTATTGCAATTATAAATTTTTCATCATTGTTGTAAGAAAAAATTACACCTGGAATACCTTTATCTGAATGCTCTTTTTCAATACAGGGAAGCCCAGCAGACTCATGATAAATATAATCATCTCCAAGTTCCTTCCATGTCATAGAATCGATTGCCCCTGGACAACCTGTCAATAGAACAAACGAAGAAAATAAAATAAAATACAAAAAATACTTTTTCATATTAATGTCCTCCAATTGTTCCTACGCCATTAAAAATAAAATGGTATGAATCGCCTCCATATGTATTAAAAAGTAAAGGATGCCAAGGTATATTTACACCTATCCAACCCAGACCTGTTGCGAAGTTTCTACCCAAGTTTTGACCGTTCATAACTTCACCCCATCTTACATTATAATTATAAGTATCATAATAAGGTTTTCCTTTATTTGGGCCACTACCAAAAACATCAGCAACTTTAATTTGATTATTTCCTAAATACTGAAGCCTAATATCTCCGAAAACAAGCCCTGCTGTTGACAATGGCTTCATACTAAAAATATTAATTTGCCTTATTGAACCAACGCCTCCAGGAAAATCTTTTGCGGATAGCATTGACCAATCAACTTTGGAAATATCAACATAGTAATCAGTTCCTCCTCCAAACTTATAATGCCAATATGCACTGCCTGGATTTACACCCCCACTACTTTGAGCAGAATTTTTCTTTTGCTCACTATTACTTTTCCCATTTCCTGGAGTAGGGTCAGGTCCTTCTGAATTAGAATTACTAGCCTCACTCTGAGAGTAATTTTCAGCTCCTTCTTGATGTGGCATTGGAGAACTTTGTACACC
>JAJTHU010000296.1 GCA_021300055.1 Nitrosomonadaceae bacterium
CAAGTGGCGCAAGGTGGCGATCAAGCCGCTATAAGGCCGACTTAGAGATGCGGTCACCCCAGATAAGCCGGGTTTTGTTTCCGATCACTCACCGATAGAAGGATTAGCACTCCATGCCCAATCGCGCCTCCCTGTCCGCGTTACTTGCAACTGTGGCCGACGCTATTCGCCGTACTTGTTCCACGCGTTTCACCGCGTTGACTTTCGTCGCACTCAGCCTTGCACTAAGCGCCGCGCAACCTACCCAAGCCAAAACGCTGCGTATGGCGATTGCGGACGACGCGACCACCATGGACCCGCACTCAGCAAACATCCTTGGCAACACACGCATCCTGCACAACATCTACGAGGGCTTGGTCACGCGCGATAAGAACTTCAAAGTGGTTCCTGCGCTGGCCGTCTCGTGGTCGCAGCCGGACGCCAAAACTTGGCGGTTCAAGTTGCGCCCCAATGTGCGCTTTCACGATGGCTCAGCGTTTACGGCTGATGATGTGGTGTTTTCGCTTGAGCGGGTGATGCACCCACTGTCCAACTTCAAATCAGCAGTGCAGGGCATCGGCTCCGCGAAAAAGGTGGACGACCTCACCGTCGAGTTCACCATGTCCGAGCCTAACCCCGTGTTGTTGTTGCACTTGGTGAATTTCCGCATCATGTCGAAGTCGTGGGCCACCAAAAACAACGCGCTCACGCCGCAAAACTACAAAGAAAAAGAAGACACCGTCGCCTCACGCAGCACCAACGGTACCGGCCCCTTCATGTTGGTGTCGCGGCAGACAGACGTCCGAACGGTCATCACCGAAAACAAAACTTGGTGGAACCGCGCCTCGCCCGATCGCGGCAACGTCACCACCGTTGAGTGGACGCCGATCAAGTCACCATCAACGCGCATGGCTGCATTGCTGTCCGGCGCAATTGATTTTGTGATTGACCCACCCGTGCAAGATCGCGAGCGAATCAAGAACACGCCCGGCATGAAGCTGCAACTCGGCAGTGAGCCGCGCATTTATTTCTTGGGGTTGGATACCTTCCGTGACGAGCTTCTCTACAGCAACGTCAAAGGTAAAAATCCATTCAAAGATGTGCGTGTGCGCCAAGCCATTTCGCTCGCCATCGATGCAGACCTCATCGTCAATAAGGTCAACCGTGGTTACGGCCGCGTGACTTCGCTCATCATCGGCAAAGAAGTGCAGGGCTACGCGGCGGATCTCGACAAACGCCCTAAACCAGACATCGCGCGCGCCAAGAAACTCATGGCCGATGCAGGTTACCCGGCGGGTTTTGAAGTCACCATCGATTGCTCAAACCAAGTGCCCTTCGGCGAGATCTGCCAAGCGCTCGGCCCGATGCTCGCGCAGATTGGCATCAAGCTCACGCCCAACATCATCATCAACGCAAACTACCCGCCAAAGATTCAGAAGTACGACACCAGCATGTACTTTTGGGGATGGGGCGCGGTCACCGTCGATGCGCTCTACGTGATGCAATCGCTCGCGCGCAGCGTGGGTGCCGAGCGCAGCGGCGACGGCGATGCCAATTACGGACGCCACAGCAACCCCAAGCTCGACGCGTTGATTGATCGCATCAAGGTAGAGAATGACATGAAGAAGCGCGATGGGCTGATTCGCGAGGCGCTCATCGTCATTCGCGACGATGCGGCACTCATCCCAACGCAGCAAGTCGTGGTGGCATGGGGGATGCGCAAAGTGCTTGATGCGCCATTCGCGGCGAACAACCTGCCTTACTTCTATCGCTTTAAGTTGAACCGAGTCCGAACGGGCGAGGGGGAGCAATAAAGCGCAAACTCGCCGAAGGACGGGCAGTTTCAGGCAAAAGCGCCTGAAAGTGCGCGCGGATGCTTGAGTTTGTGGAAGACATTTCGTGTAGAGATGTATCGATTAGCCGTTTTTTTGCGCTACGCAAACAACCACCGATTGAGCAATCGCCCCGGGCCAAACGCGAACGCACCCGCAATGACGAGGCCGCCAATGTAGAGCCAAATCATGCTGCTTCGATGCGTCGCAACATCGTGCCGACGTGCTGCAAGATATGCCGTCGGCACCGTGTATATCGTGAGCAAGCTGAATAGGTGAATAAAGCCAAAGTGGTTCCACAGCCGCGGACCCAATAGTGCGGGTATGAAGAGCGCGGTGACGGCGGTCGTTAGCATCAGCACCATATAGACTTTGCCCAGCAATCGGTGATGTGGAGTGCCTTTGCGATTGAGCAAGAGCCACGTACCGATTAGAAAAGCAGGCAATACCGTGGCCAGATGTAAGTAAACGAGTTGGAGGTAGGTCATGCCCATTCCCATTAATGAATTCAGCGATAGCGTATTCGGCTGGAGGGGGAACTAATTGTGGAATGCGACGAATGGCACGCTGATGGCGCGAGTTGCTGCATGGCGCGGCGGGCCGCAGCGTCGCGGCCTGCGTGATGGATACATAAAGAATTGAAGCTAAAGGACTAAATGGCCATGCCATGCCGCGTGTTCGTGATTGGTGCCACCGGTACCATCGGCCAAGCGGCCGTGCGCGCGCTGCTACGTCGCGGCCATGAGGTGGTTTGCTTGGTGCGGCCCAAGGCGGGCGTCGGTGGATCACTGCGCCCCGATGACATTGCCAAGCTGCTACCGGGCGCGACGATACGCGTTGGTGACGTCGGCAATGCGGCGTCGCTCGCGCGCGATGGCTTTTGTGGCGAGCGCTTCGATGTACTCGTCTCTTGCCTCGCTTCGCGCACTGGCGCGCCCAAAGACGCTTGGGCGATCGATCATCAAGCCCACGTGCTTGCGCTTGCCGCGGCGAAAGAAGCGGGCGTTAAGCACGTTGTGTTGCTCTCCGCCATCTGCGTGCAAAAGCCGCAGCTCGCGTTTCAGCATGCCAAGTTGGCGTTTGAAAAACACTTGATCGATTCGGGCCTCAATTACTCCATCGTCCGCGCCACCGCTTACTTCAAATCGCTCTCCGGCCAGATTGATCGCGTGAAACGCGGCAAATCATTTATGGTGTTTGGCGATGGCAAGCTCACCGCCTGCAAGCCGATCAGCGATGACGATCTCGGCGAATACCTCGCCGGTTGTATCGATGACCCCGCGCGCCATCGACGCGTGTTGCCCATCGGCGGTCCCGGCCCCGCCATCACACCGCTGCAACAAGGCGAAAAGTTGTTCGAGCTTCTCGCCCGCCCACCACGCTTTACGCATGTGCCGGTTGCGATGCTCGATGTCATCATCGCCGTGCTCACACTGATGGGAAAGCTCGTGCCATCGCTTGCCGAGAAAGCCGAGCTTGCGCGCATTGGTCGTTACTACGCCACCGAATCAATGCTCGTGTGGGACCCCGTGCGAGAGCGTTACGATGAAGCCGCCACGCCATCGTTTGGTAACGACACGCTGTTCGATTTCTATCGCCAAGTGTTGAGCGGAGAGAAAGCGCCGGAGCGTGGGGACCACGCGGTGTTTTGAGGGCTGTGGCGGCGAAGCAGGGGACGTGGCGCGCGAAGAACTAGTCACTCTTGCCCCTAGCGTTGGGAGACCCTCAAAGAAACTGCATCGATATAATCGAGCAACCAACAGATGAAGGACGCCCCATGCAATTGAGAAATGTCTCACGCGCTATTTGTGTTTTGTTGATGTTGTCATTGAGCTCGACACCAGCACTTGCCTGCACGGGTATTTCGTTGAAGTCAGCCGACGGAGCGGTGATCGTTTCTCGCACAGTCGAGTGGGCACTTAGCGACGCAAAGCACGACAGCCTCGTGCTTTTTCCGCGCAACCATCCGTATACCGCTCAAACACCAGAGGGATACAACGGCCTAAGTTGGAAGGGGCGCTATGGATTCGTATCGCTTCGCGCCTACGACCAAGACTACGGCCCGGATGGCGTAAACGAAGTCGGTCTATATGTTGGGATGTACTACTTTCCCGGCTTCGCAGACTTCGCGCCCTACGACAAAACCGAAGCGAAGCGATCGGTGAGCGTTGGCGACTGGATGCGTTGGATGTTGTCATCGTTTAAGTCGGTGGCCGAGGTCCGAGCCGCAATTGCCGACGTAAGAGTAGTCAACGTTGAAGACCCAAGATTTGGCGGGGCCGCATTGCCATTTCACTGGAAAGTTGCCGACCCGACAGGTGCGTCAATTGTCATTGAAATCATCAATGGTGGTCAGGTAAAGGTGCATGAAACCGTACTGGGCGTCGTCACCAATTCCCCCACGTATGACTGGCATGTCACCAATTTGCGTAACTATCTTGGCCTTCAGCAGGGGCCAAAAAACGCCGTCGCGCTGGACCGCGTGAGCTTGTCACCACTGGGGGCGGGCTCCGGGTTGTTAGGTCTGCCTGGAGACTTCACACCGCCATCGCGCTTTGTGCGTGCGGCCGCGTTTGTCGCGTCGGTGCGTCCCCTTGCTACCGCAGAGGACGCAGTCGGCGAGTCATTCCGTATCCTCGACAGCTTCAACATTCCAATCGGCTCGTTAGCACCCACCAAGGACCAAGCCAAAGATATTCCGGGGGCAACGCAAATCACCACGGCATCAGATCTCAAAAATCGTGTTCTCTATTTCCACACCATGGCTAACCGACAGGTCCAGAAGCTTGACTTGAAGGCCATCGATTTTGAGAAGATTCCACAGCAAGTATTGAATAGTGGAACCAGCCGCAAGCAGGCGATACTCGACATCACGGTGGATGTGAAGTCAGGACGCTAAGCAAGCAAGATTGGGCCCCTGACTAAATCAGGGGCGACCGGCTGGGATAAATCGAAGCACGACCTAGTGAGGTAACAATCAAACTGTCGTCCTGGCGGAGGCCGGGACCCAGTTTACCCGCGTTGAACAAAAGGGGTGAGCGACATCCTTCTCGGCAAACGCAGAGTAATCATCGCTGAAAATCATCTAGCTGGCCTCCCGCTGCCGAGGAGGCAGCGGGGATAAAGTGAGTTTGCGAACTTACCTTTATCAACGGAGG
>JAJTHU010000088.1 GCA_021300055.1 Nitrosomonadaceae bacterium
AGCCCAAAGCACAGATTGAATGCGCAAGTCCGTCTTTTCCATGAGTTGGGGTTCATCGTTAAACGGGGCGCTCAATGAAAACAGGTAGTCGCCAATGCTGTTTCGTTTTTCAGTAGGCGCTGCTTGCACCCACGCAATCGTTGCATTGCTGTCACTACGCCATTGGTAGTTGCGCGGCCCTTTTCGCACGGCATCCGGGTCACTGTCTTCGTCCTCTGCGAGCGGTAAATCCGAGAGCACCTTTACCAGCGCACCCGCATCATTCTCTTGCGCATCACGAATCTCGGTACGCAACGCAAAGCGCGATACCGGCACGCTGTACGAGAACGGGCGCTTCACGTACTGCAGCATCACGTACTGCCCATCGGGCGAAGGCTGCATGTTACGTACCAGCCCCGACGCCAAGGTCGTCACGCCGCCTTCCAAATTCACGCGCAGCACTTCCGTCTGCGAGTAGTACTCAAACAAGGCTTCATCGTGCGCGTTGCGCAGCAAGTCTTGGTAGGTACGTGCTGCATTGCGGCGACCAAGGTTCTCTTGCACCAACGGGCCCGAACTCACTTGAGGTGCGCGTGGCGGCGCACCGCGAGATACGGGTATCGCCGCGACAAGCAACGACTTGCTATCGCCAAACCAAGCAAAGGATCGCGCAGTAATGCCATTGATGTTGCGGTCGAGCAACTTGCGCGCGTTACCGCCGTTGCCAAGCTCAACCACCATCAGCTCCAAACCCGTGTCGCGGACGACAGTGAAGGCAACACGCTTGCTATCGGGCGACCAGAGGGCATCCGCAATACGCACATTCGCAGGCAGGTTGCTGACGGCCTTCTCGGTGCGATCGGCGACGCGAACGAACTTGATGCCGTTTGCATACTGGGTGCGGCTCTGATCGTTGGTGCGCGGATTGATGCGCATGCCCGCGAGGCGGAGTTCAGGCTGAGCGAGTTCGGCGACTGATGGCAACGCAGGGCGGTCGAGCAGCATGAGCCACTCGCCGTTGGGCGAAAGCGCGGTTTGTGGAATCAACTTCGCATCAACCATGTCCACCATCGCGCTGGGAGGCGTCTGGTAGCGCGGTGCGTCGTTACCTTGTGCTGAAGCAGGCAAAGCAACGACAAAAGACAGTACAGCCACCGATAAAGCGGTGCAAAAACGAGGGGCAACCAATGAATACTCCTGAGAGCAATACCCGGGTCCGCGTTCTTTGTCTTGCAGCGGCGCTGTGCCGTGACCGCGCAGATCCCTTGAGGAACCAACGATTTTACGCCCGCGATGCCGCTCTCGCGATGCTTTGGTCGTCGATTGAGACGACTCACCCCCAGTTTGCAAAGCCCAAAAAAGAGGAGTAATGTTGCGCCGCAATATGCGTAATCCCTGCATCAGCTACGTTTCCATGGCCGCTTCTTCTTCAAGCGGTCTGCCACGCGGCTTCCCTCTCACGCGCCTTGCGCCTCAGGTTGTCGCTACACGTGTGTCCGGCGCTTCGTGCTGCTCACGTCACTTGGACCCAATCGCTGCGCGCTAGCGCTGATTTGACGATGGACTCAAACAAGAAACTCGGAGCGCTAACCGTTGGCGCGATCGGTGTCGTTTTCGGCGACATCGGTACTAGCCCCCTTTACGCGCTGAAGGAATCATTCAATCCTGCGCACGGCATACCGCTCAATTCAACCACCGTTTACGGCATCTTGTCGGTGATGTTCTGGGCAATGACCGCACTGGTCACCGTGAAGTACCTCGTGTTCATGATGCGCGCTGACAACAAAGGAGAAGGTGGCATCCTAGCGTTGACAGCATTGGCACAGCGTTGCTTCCGCAAAGGGACGCGCCGGCACTGGTGGGTGGTGGCGCTCGGCATGTTTGGCGCGGCAATGTTCTACGGCGACGCCATCATTACGCCGGCAATCTCGGTACTTTCTGCCGTCGAGGGGCTGGAGCTCGTGACACCGGCGTTTAACCGGTTTGTTGAGCCGATTGCGATTGGAATTCTGATCGCCCTGTTTGTCGTGCAACGTCACGGCACTGCGGCCGTGGGTCGCTTTTTCGGACCGATCATGGTGTTGTGGTTTACCACTCTCGCGGTATTGGGTATCTCGCAGATCGTGCAAGCGCCTGAAATCCTCAAAGCGCTCAACCCTTGGTACAGCTGGCAGTTTTTCATCGAGCATAAAGTCGCGGCATGGATCACGCTTGGCGCTGTTGTGCTATGTGTAACAGGCGGCGAGGCCCTTTATGCCGATATGGGTCACTTCGGTCGCAAACCAATTCGATTCGGTTGGTTCAGCCTAGTGTGGCCTGCACTGTTGCTCAACTATTTCGGACAAGGTGCATTGCTGCTCGCGAACAATGAGGCGGTCAAAAACCCCTTTTACCTGATGGCGCCGGATTGGGCATTGTTGCCGATGATTGCGTTGGCAACTGCAGCAACCATCATCGCTTCGCAAGCCGTCATTTCCGGCGCATTCAGCCTCACCAAGCAAGCGATCCAACTTGGCTACTTGCCGCGCTTTGCAATCCAGTACACGAACGAAAAGGAAGCCGGGCAGATCTACATCCCGTTCATCAATTGGGGCTTGCTGCTTGGCATCATCGCGCTCGTCGTGATCTTCAAAAATTCGAGCAATCTCGCTGCGGCTTACGGTATCGCAGTGATGCTTACCATGACCATCGACACGATCTTGCTACTGGTTGTCATGGTGGTGATTTGGAAGTGGAACCGCTGGCTTGCGGGCCTTCTGGTCGCGGGCATCCTAATTAATGACCTGATGTTCCTCACGGCGACCATGACAAAGATTCACGATGGCGGCTGGTTCCCGCTGGTCATCGGTGCGGTCATGTTCACCATCATGAGCACCTGGCGACGTGGACGCGAGATCGTGCGTCGCAAGGTCAACGATGGCGCCATGCCGCTCAAGGGCTTTGTCGAGTCGATTGCACTCGGGGACACCCCGCGGGTTGACGGCACGGGCGTGTTCATGACGACCAATCCTGACGGCGTACCGAATGCGCTTTTGCATAACCTCAAGCACAACAAAGTGCTACATGGCCGCGTCGTGATTCTGTCGCTCATCAACGAGGACATTCCGCGCGTACCCAAAGAAGACTACATTTGGATCGACAACCTTGGACATGGCTTCTACGTGATTCGCGCGCACTACGGCTTCAAGGAAACACCGAACGTTCCCGCGATGCTCAATGACTGCCGCTTGCAGTCGATGAATTTCGACATGATGGAAACGAGCTTTTTCGTTAATCGCGAGTCACTCATTGCCACGCCGCGAGGCGGTATGGCGCTGTGGCGCGAACATCTCTTTGTATGGATGTCACACCTAGCGACAAAGGCCTCCGAGTACTTCCGAATTCCGACCAACCGCGTCGTCGAACTGGGTACGCAGGTCGAAATCTAAGTTCTGTTACCGTTGATTGCCGCCGAAGAACACAAGCAACAAGAACAGTAGCAGCAGAATTCCGCTCACGAGGAAGAATATCTTCCAGCCCGACTTTGGCGACTCTCCGTCGACTTCACCGGTTTGCCCGTTGACGACAAAGCGATATGTCTTGCCCTTGAAGAGGTAAGCTGAGATCCACATCGGCAGCAAGATGTGCTTGAAGGTTAGGTGGCTATATTGCGTATTGACGCTATGAATGCGTTGTTGATCGCCACCAATATCCGCGCGGATCAGTTGCTCGACCTTCGCATCAATCAGTTGCTTGCCGCTGGCAAATGCAGTCTTGAGGTCAACGGAGTATGCCTCCGCTTGAAAGCCAGCGAGATACTCATCTTGATAAGGAACGAGTGCGCGCGTATCCCACGTGCGCATGCGTGCGCCGAGCGCGCTAGCGAAAAACTGACCCAGCTTGGCGACTGAAGCGTCTCGCGCGTCGCCCGACGCCTCATCGGTGTTCACATCACGTACGTTGAGCACCCCCATAGACCCAGACACCAGCACGTCGTTATGAAAGAACGACACGACACCCGAGACAGGCCGCCAATCAGTCACCACCCGCGTACGCGTGACGCGGTTTCCATTTGAATCTGTGGTCGTATAAGTTTCAGTACGGTTATCGCCACGCTGGCCGGTGTAGTGGCTCACGGTATTGGCATCAAATGTCCAATACGGTACATAAAGCCCGCGAATCCCCGCGTCGCTCTGCGCGTACTTCTTAAGCGCACTGGGCGCCAACCATAGTCCATGCAACCATTCGCGCCACTTTTGTTGGGCGATTTGCTTGGTAACTTGAAACGGCACCAGTGAACGCGGCTTGATGCGTCGCCTCGCGAAGCTCTTGCTCGTAATCGAGGTGCCGCAGAAAATGCACGATGACGCGAACAAATTGCCAGGCAGGGTCTGCTCACCGCCGCAACTCTGGCATTTCACCTGCTGCTGCTCAAACGTCTCTTGCTCGCCCTCAAGCTGCTGCAGCCAGGTTGGCAGGTCGAGCTCTTCAATGCGATCCGTTTTCTCGTCGAACTCGTTGACGGTGCCGCAGTAACCACATTTGAGCGAAGTGCTTCCGGGCGCGAACGCCAACTTTGCGCCGCACGATCGACAGGGAAACGTCCGCACGAGTTCATTCACCACTGCCGCCGTTGGCATGTCGTGCGTGAGCGTCTGCTGAGCAGCGGCCACAGGGCTCGAGCTTACTTTTTCCATGGGTGCGTCAGAACCGCGGCTAGCGGCAGTTGCAGCGTAATGGCTTGCGCTATGGGCTGTGCCATCTTCTCGCGGATGCCCTCGTCATCAGTTGGTTCCGCGGCTCGGATGATGGTGTCCATGACAAGTCGTATTCGTGGCCCGAATGCGCAGCGTCGTGACCTTTTGGTCACGACGCTGCACGCGGATTAGAGAGGCGTATGAGGGCTATGCCGCTGGCGGTACGGGTGGCGGCACGTTGGCGAACAAGGCCGCCAGTTCGCCAACCTCACCCGCCTTCACCCACTGTGCCATGCCGGCGCGCCACACGAGCGAATCGCGCTTGAGCTGGCCACTTGCCGCTTGGCTTTGCAGTGCCGTCAGATCGAATGGGCCCGTTTGCGCCCCGTTGACTGCGACATGAAATGCCAGCGCAGCCGGCACAGGCGGCGGCACCGCTGCCAGTGCGGCACCCGCCGCACCGAACGCAGCGCCACCCATGCTGTTCATCATCTGCGCGCCCATCGCAACACCCGCACCAATACCCACGGCAGCGCCTGCGGCACCACCTGGGTTGTTGGCTGCATCACGGATCGCACTCGCTGTTTCATACTGTGTATAGGCCTGCAAATTACCGACCGCAGCGATGGCGCCACGCTTGTCGATGGCCTTTTCGACCTCCTCAGGCAAGCCGATATCCTGCACCTGCACTTCGCAGAGTTCTAGGCCCATCGACGCAAAATCTGGCGCAATGCGATCTTTCAGCATTTGGCCTATCGTGGTCACGCGTGCTTCGAGATCAATCACCGCCAGCCCCAACTCGGGCATGACTTCTTTGATTCGCAAGCCGATCTTGCCGCGCAGGTTTTCTTGAATCTGCTCAGTCGTAAAGCGTCCTTCCGTGCCGGCGATATCTTTAATGAAAATCCCAGCGTCTTGGACACGGATGGTATAGAGCCCAAACGCGGTCGCACGCACGACGCCGAAGTCGGCATCGCGCATCATCGCAGGCCCGGGTGTACCCCACTTCAAATCGGTGAACTTGCGTGTGTTGACGAAGTACACCTCTGCCTTAAACGGCGACTCAAAGCCGTACTTCCAGCCCTTGAGCGTGGAGAGAATCGGTAGGTTTTGCGTGGTCAGCGTGTACATGCCCGGCTTGAACACATCAGCGAGCTGGCCCTCGTTGATGAACACTGCCATCTGGCCTTCGCGCACGGTGAGCTTGGCGCCGTACTTAATTTCGTTGTTGTGACGCTCGTAACGGTACACCAGCGTATTTGTCGAATCATCTAGCCATTCGATGATGTCGATTAGTTCGCCCGTCAGCTTCTTTACCCAGTCGATCATTGAGGTTTCCTTTCGCGGTTCGTCGCCACAAGAACATCGTTTCACGTAGCGGGCGTCGCTATACTGCCGTGAGAAAAAAACAATATCACACTTAAATTGCAAAGCCCGCCGCTAACCAACAAGCGCGCCAACGTCCACTAACGCGGATCGGACATATGGGGATTACAGTCACAGAAATCAATATCTTTCCGGTAAAGGGCCTGGGCGGCATTTCGCAGCCGCGCGCGTCTTTGACAACCCGGGGCCTGCGCTACGACCGTCGCTTTATGATCGTCGACGCCGACCATGAGTTTGTGAGCCAACGTGAGACTCCGCGCATGGCCACCATCTGGACCGACCTCGTCGGTGGCGAACTCGAATTCGCCGCCGCAGACCGCGAACCCATTCGCGTCGACGCAGAACCGCGCGCTTTACCCACGCGCAGTGTGCGTGTGTGGTCCTCCACGGTCCAAGCCCACACGGTAAGCGCGGAAGCCGACGAGTGGCTTTCAGATGCGCTGGGCTTCGATGCGCGACTGGTTTACATGCCGGATACCGCCGAGCGTCGCTGCAACCCCGAGTACGCGAAGAACAATGAGATCGTTAGTTTTGCGGATGGCTATCCGGTGCTCATCACCAACGAAGCCTCACTGGCCGACCTCAATACGCGGATCGCAAACAATGGCGGTGCGGCCGTGCCCATGAACCGCTTTCGCAGCAACATTGTCGTGCGCGGACTTGGGGCTTGGGACGAGGACGCTCTTGGGGACTTCTCGATCGGCAGCGCCGTCCTCCGCGCGGTCAAGCCGTGCGGCCGTTGCCAGGTCACCACGACGGATCAGGCAAGCGGCGAAGTGCGGGGACCAGAGCCACTTCGCACCTTGTCGAGCTTCCGAGATTCGCCCGTCGGCGTACGTTTTGGCATGAACCTAGTACCGGTGAAGCTTGGCGAAATCGCAGTCGGCGACTCGCTAGTACCGCGCTAGCGCGCGGCAGGCTTCGCGGCAGTAGGCGCTGCGGCGCTGGCTGCTGCGGGTGGCGCCGGCGTGGAAGCCGGGGTCGGCGCTGCGGTCGCTGCATTCGTTGGTGCGGTGTTTGGCGCTGGCGCACCTGATACCGTGGCCACGGTCGCCGTACCCGGACACTCGGTTCCCTTCAGCGTACTGCCCTCAAAGTCTTTCTGCAGCACTGCCAGCTTGGTGATCAATGTGGTGTCGAGCTCCCGCACCACAAAAGCGGTCTCACGCACTTGGGGGTTCTTCGGCGTGATAGTGATGCCCTTAACCAACGCGCCGGTCTTCGCCTCAAGGTCTGCGAGAACGCGCTTGGCGGCGTCCTCGCTTGAAAACAGTCCCAGCGACACGCTATTGTCGGCCATGATGAGCACGTCTTTGACGTTCGCTTTTTTCAGGCTGGTGAGAAGTGCGTCGGCAGCACGACGATCACGCTGAATCGGCATCGCCACACCGAATCGTGTGAATTCTTCTATGTTGCGGCTACTAAGCCTGTCGCCTAAAGACAGCGTCGCCAAAGTCGTTTGCGCCCGAGGCGCATCCGCCGGGCGAACCGAAAACTGCGCGCATGTTGCCCCCGTGAGACTTGCAATCAGCTTTTCTGCCTCGGCGGCGTCGCGTTGCGCACGTGCGGAGTCAGTGATCGAAACGACCTTAAGTTGATCCGGGTTGATCTCTTTGGGCAGTGCGGGGCTAGGCTGTTGATGGGATAAGTAAACGTGGCCAGCCAACGCGAGATTGGCGACGAGCAATACCAAAAACAGAAAACGCGCCATCGACGGACTCCTACCGTTGAACCGTGGGTGCAGCTGCACTTGCAGAAGGTGCTGCGAACACTGCCAGCCCCTCAAGCACCAGATGAGGCCGCATTGTAATCTTCACTGAGAAAGATAGCGGCGCGTGATGCAGTGCCGCCTCGATTGCGGGCAGGACTGTCGGCATTGCGCCACCGCTCGCGACAATGCAAATCTCCGACGGTGCGCGCGCGGCCAATCTTTGCAGCGACTGCATCACCGCACCGACCATCGCATCGCGGGTACCTTGCGCGATCGCCGAATCGGTGTCGCGTGCAAAATCTGTGTCCTCGGCTTCGTTGACCATTGGCAACTGGGCAGTACCGCGCGCGAGTGACTCACGCATTAAGCGCATACCCGGCGCAATGCTGCCGCCGAGAAAATCACCCTCCCGGGTGAGCGCGTCGACAGTCAACGCAGTGCCCGCCATCACGACCAACTTGTCCGCGCCTTTTGCGTCACCAATCGCGTGCGCGCCAAGTAGCGCGGCGAAGCGGTCTGCGCCGAGTTGGCTGGGGTCTCGGTAATGGTTCCGAACGCCGCCGCACTCAGAAACGGAACGGAACGGTTGTACTGGTAGCGCTGAGAGCTGGCAATCTTTCAGTAGACGTTCAATCGTACGCTGCACCGCTTCACCGGCGACGTTGGAAACAATGATGCACCCGGGCGAGTCATCGCGGAGCGCGTCGATTAGGGACGCCAGCGCCGTGGTACCGGCCCGCACCGCCGCTGTTTCAGCACCGCCGTGCGCAGCGAATTCACCGTTGGCGCTGAGCATCGCCCACTTGACGCGTGAATTACCTGCGTCGATCAGGAGCGCTATCGATGACGCCTGACTCATGCGCTGCCGACCACCGGGCGAATGGATATTTCTGCGGCAGTCAGCGCGACTCGAGCACCAGCCCGCTCGACAATCAACGCACCCGCCGTGGATACATCAATCACGCGCGCACTGTACACCCCCTCGGTGGCGTGCACATCGACCGTCCTGCCTTCGTGTGCATTGAGCGCGCGCCACCGGTCGCGGAAAACGGCAAAGCTGCCGCGTTGAAACTCGTCGAGTACATCGACAAGTTCAGTGAGTACCCGCGCCAACAAAGTGTGGCGACTCAACGCAGGGCTTGGCACAGCCGTATCGCGCGTCTCCGCAGCAATATCGGTAACCGCTTGATCGATGCTCGCCTTGAAGTCGTCACTCACACGCACGTTGATGCCCACACCAATCACGGCTGCGGTTGGGCCCAGCATATCACCCTGCGTTTCAATCAACACACCGCCAAGTTTCTTATCGCGCACCACAATATCGTTCGGCCATTTAAGTTGCGCGTCCACACCCAACGCACGCAATGCTTGCGCGACCGCCACACCAACGACCAGCGATAGCCCGCCCAAGTCTGCCGCACCGCGCTCAAACCGCCAAAGCAGCGAAAACGTCAACGACGCGCCGAGAGCTGACTGCCACGCACGGCCGCGTCGCCCACGACCGGCGGTCTGTACTTCCGCCGCAAGACAAGTGCCTGAAGCGGCACCGAGTAGTGCCTGATTCATCAGTGCGGTATTTGTTGAATCGATCACATCGACGAGTTGTACGTCGAGACGTGCTTGATGTGTGCCGAGCGCCTTCCGTAGCTTGGCAATGTCCAGCAGCTCAAGCGGCTCGGCCAATCGGTAACCACGCTTTGTCAACGAAAATACTTGCACACCGAGCTTATCGGCGTCCTTGAGCGCGTCAGAGATGGCGCTCCGCGATACGCCGTGGCGCGCGGCGATTTCTGCGCCAGAGGTGAAGTGCGCATCCGAGAGCTCGCGCAAGACAGCGAAAGTGAGCGGCCGAACAATCATCAAATCAAGACTGCTCTGACTTGCAAACGGCGACTTCCTGCGCGTACGCAATTCCAGCGATCACGCTATCGAGCAACAAGCGCACGCGCGCACTCAGCTTGCTCGTACCACGATAGTCCGCCGGCGCGATGAAATCAACGCGCCCCGCGTTCAACAGCGACATGCAGGTGGCTTTGGTCTTGGAAACCTTGGGGTTGTACACCGCAACAGCATGTCCGCCACTCTTCTTGGTGAGCGCCATCGACGGCACATCGGTCATGCCATCGCCAAGATAGATGATGTTGGAGAACGGAATGGGACGTTCGCCCTCAGGCATATGCTCGTTAATCGACTCCGCAAGCGACTCTTTGCCCTTGTTGATACGAAACAAAAATTGCGTTTTTGAAGTATCAGTGATGAGCAACTTCGGGAAAGTTGCTATGCCGTATTGGTTGAAGTGGTACTCGGACGCATAGATTTGCTTGAAATACTTGCGAATGGAAACCCCCTCGAGGATTTCTTTTTGCCCAGCCGAGATGATGTAGTGCTGCACCCGCGCGGTACCTCCACTACGCTTCTTGACGTAAGCATCGATCGCTGGAAACCACGCTTCCACACCAGGGAAGTACTTAATGCGTGACGCCATGCGCGCAAAGTCATCACGGGTGACCTTGATGTCGTCGTGCTTGTAGAGCTTTTCCATCATCAAGCGCATGTAAGTCAGCATGGGGTCTGAACTTGTCGCGCGGGCTTCTTCGTGCACCAGCGCCCAGAACGCCTCAGGCTCGATGCCGATCTTGGGCAGCACGGTGTACTCCTGCATCGGCTGCGGCGACAGCGTGCCGTCGAAGTCGTACACCATGGCGATGATGTTTTGGGTGAATGACTTTTTGGTCATACGGGAAGTTTAGCGTCACCGGAAAAAGAAAACGCCCCGCGAGCGGGGCGTTTTTCTCCATCCTTCATATCGGTCGCAGTAGCGACCATCGAGCAGAAAGCGTCGCGAGCGCTGAATATTGGGTTGACCGCGAGGAAAGCGCTATGTCGATAACGCGACGCAGCGGTCAGCCCAAGATTCGAGCGCAGCAGCTTTATGCGTGTGAATCAGTCGGCGTAGACCCCAGCCTTCTTGATGATCGGCGCCCACTTAGCAATCTCAGACGCCAATTGCGCGCGGAGCGCTTCGGGCGTTTGGCGGTTTGCGGGTTCTGGTGCAGTGCCCAAGCCTGCGAAGCGCTCGATGACGTCCTTGTCCTTGAGCGCATCTTGCAAGGCCTTCTGGATACGATCATTGATCGCTTTTGGCGTGCCTTTTGGTGTCCAGATGCCGTGCCAGACGCCGACGTTGAAGCCCTTCAAGCCAGCGGCATCGGCCGTTGGCAGATTTGGCAGCGAAGCGACTGGGGTCTTGGACGTCACAGCGTAAGCCTTGATCTTGTCGCCTTTGATTTGCGCGGTGGTGTTTGTGGTTTGGTCGCACATCAAGTCAACCTGGCCACCCATCAGATCGGTCATCGCGGGGCCCGTGCCCTTGTATGGAACGGTCAGCAGGTCGGTTTCGATCGTGCTCATGAACAGCATGCCGCAAAGATGCGACGCAGAGCCGATACCCGCGTTGGCCAAAGAGACTTTGGCCTTGTTGGCTTTGACGTACGCAACCATTTCTTTGAAATCCTTCGGTGGGAAGTCTTTCTTCGCAACGAAGGTCATCGGCACTTCGGTAACCAAGCCGATCGGCTCAAGGTCTTTGGTCGCGTCGTACTTCAGGGTGCGATAGAGCGAAGGTGCCGTCGAAATACCAATGTGCATCAACAGCATGGTGTAGCCATCGGGCTGCGCAGAGACCGCACGCTGCACGCCAATCGTTCCGCCGGCGCCGCCGACGTTCTCGATGATGACTTGCTGGCCGAGCGACTTCGACATCACTTGGCCGATGGTGCGCGCGACGGTGTCGGTGGGTCCACCGGCAGCGAACGGCACGATCATGGTGATGGGTTTTTCAGGGTACGCAGCTTGTGCGGCGCCGAGCGACAACGTCGCGGCGACAGCAGCAACAGCGGCGAGGATTTTTTTCAAGGTCATAGCTCCTCCGGAGAACGATTGCTGGAATTGGTTTTTTTGGTTTGTGTCAGATGACTCCCAGCGCGCATTCTAGCGGAGGCACTCTATGAGCGTCTGCCGCAATTGCGCCGGCGCTACCCGCAAGAAAAGCAACATTGCGCGTACCGGGAGGCAAAACTCAAGCAATGGTGAGCTTTTCGAGACGTTTTCCTGAAAACGCCCGCCGATACTGGGGTTTAGGTTGCGCCTAGTCGCATTAAGGCACGCGTCAAGTGGCGCCAAAAAAAAGGCTCGGCTGCTGCAGTGTTCGGGGTGCGCGAAACTGTGTGGTGTCGAGCTCGCGCATCCGCTGGCTGCCCTGCCTGTTTAGTCCGGCCCGCCCACAGGCACGCGCGAAGCGCTCGCTCAGAAGCTTGGCAAACACCCCTTCTCCAACCATGCGACTACCGAAACGGGCATCGTAATCTCGCCCGTATCGCATTTCATTCAAGCGCGCCATGACATGCGCCGCCTTGAGCGGAAAGTGGGTGTGCAGCCAGTCGCGAAACAGCGGCTTCAACTCCCAAGGTAGGCGCAACAGGATGTATCCGGCGCGCAGCGCGCCAGCGTCTGCAGCCTGCTGCAAGATCGCCTCCAGCTCGCTTTCGGTAAGGAACGGAATCACGGGCGCGACGTTAACGCTCACCGGAATCCCAGCGCGCGCCAGCCGCTCAATGGTTTGCAGTCGACGCTTGGGAGCCGTGGTGCGAGGTTCCAGCACGCGCGAGATATCGTGGTTCAGCGTCGTCATCGAAATGCAGGTGGACACGAGGTTGTGCCGAGCCATTTCACTGAGAAGATCAATGTCTCGCTCGATGAGGGCCGACTTGGCAACAATGCCGACGGGTTGTCGCGACGCCAGCATGACTTCGAGCAAACCGCGCGTGATTTGGTAGTGGCGCTCGATGGGTTGGTACGCATCCGTGTTGATGCCGAGGGCGATCACGTTGCACTGATAGTGCGGGCGATCGAGCGCCTCGCGCAGCAAGGGTACTGCATTGACCTTGGCAAACAACCGCGTTTCGAAGTCGAGCCCGGGTGAAAGGCCGAGGTAGGCATGTGACGGCCTTGCAAAGCAGTACACGCAGCCGTGCTCACACCCGCGGTAGGGGTTTATCGAATAGCGAAACCCGACGTCCGGCGAGTCGTTGGTCGAGATGATGGTCTTGGCAATTTCTTCGCTAACTTGCGTCTTGGGCGCGGCATGCGTACTAGTGGCTTCGTCATCGTCAGCAGTCGCCCATTCGTGAGCATCCAGCGCCTCAAAGGCAACGCGCGACCAACGCTCAAACCGTCCCTCCAGATTGAGCGACGCGCCCCGTCCTTTGTGCGCTTGATCGCGTTGGTTCGCAGTGGCGGCGTGAGTGGGCTTGAGCGGCATCGAAAGCGAAGTCTGGTAGCTAACGAAGATCGACGGGAAGGACGAGAAGTACCAAATAGACGAACAGCGCGAGACGGGCGAGAGTGATGTCGCAGGAGCGCCCGCGGCATGAATCCGAATACTGTTTTTTTGTACAGTATCATAACTTTGGCAAACCTCATAGCGTTTTTCACGTTTCTGCGCGACCCGCTGGCGCGTTCGTGCGCCGCGTCGCGATTGCATACCAATCGACACGACGGGTCGCGATCATGACCGCGGCAAGGCACACAAAGACCAACACGCTGCCCATCAGCAGAGCCAGGTCCTCCGCTTGGAGCACGGCGTAAAGCACCGTAAACAGCGCCGACATACCGATCACGAAACCGATCGCGCGGCGGGTTGAGCGCAGGACGGCGGCGAGGTAATAGCCGATGATCGCGAGGCAGCCACCGGTTGCGATCACGTACGCGCGCGCAAAAGAAAGGTGCTCAGACAGACTGAGCAGCAGCAGGAAGAATACGCACAGCGCGAGGCCGACGAATCCGTACTGGAGCGGATGTATGGCGAGCTCCTTGAGACTCTCGAACACGAAAAACGCAACGAATGTCAGCGCGATAAACAGCACGCCGTACTTGATGGCGCGCTCCACCAATAGGTAAACGCTCAATGGCTCCACCATGCCGATGTCGATGCGCTCCAGCGCAGGGAGACGTTGCGGCATGAGTGAAGCGTCGCCAAACGATGCGACGTTCGTGTTGGCGAGGCGGTTCACCTCCCAGCGCGCGACAAACCCGTCGTCGCGAATCGTTTTTTCGATTGGCAGCCAGCGTCCGGAAAAACTCGGATGCGGCCAATCGGCGCGGATCTGGGCAGTCATCGCCCCCGCAAGCGGTGCAAGATGAAGCGCACGCGTGCCCATCAGGTCCACCTTCATTTCAAGGACGTGCCCATCCACCGCATCTGCCACCAGGGCAGCCCCGCGCAGCGCCTCACCGCGAATTGGCATGTCTTGGCTAGCGACGTGCGCGTGGACGCCACTGGCCCAAGCTGGCACCCGCGTTCCCGCTTCGACGCTAAGCGCACGTCCGTTCCAAAGCATTTCTGGCACCCGCACAAACCCGCGCGCATCACTTACTGCAACGGTCAAGTATGGTTCCCCTATCACGACATGGCGCGCGCTCGCCTCGCTGCCGCCGCTAATACCCAATCCCGCTGGCAGCGCAAACTTCGCCTTGATCGTGGCCCGCTGGCGATACACCAGTGCGCGGTAGATGCCCTTTTGTCTCGGCTCTACTTTGATGTCGGCATCGTAATGCAGCGTCTTCGGAACAATGACCTTGAGCAGTGTCGGTTCGTTCGACCGCAAGCCGCCACGCATCGCAGGCGCCGGTGGCTCTGCGCGAAGCTGGTACGGGACGACTAGGATCGGCCCCACCAACTGCTGCTCACCCGCGGCGCTCTCTGCGATGGACGCTTCAACTTGGCCCTGCAAGCGCTGCCGCTCGGCGACGATCCCCTGCACCATCGCAAGGGGGATCAGCAAGAGCAAGGACAGAATCAAGATGGCCGCAATCTTTAGCGCGAGTCGTAACGAGGAGAGCGGCTGGTGCTCTATCTCGGACCGGTGATTGGGTGACGCAGAGGATATTGGGGAAGCCATTGAGTTTGGAGGTGTTTAGTCGACGACAGGATGAAGGTTGGGCGGCCAAGGCTCGCTTGGCCCAGAGGGTGCCCGCTCGCTAGCAGGGGAGGGGTTGTTTTGCGAGCGGGCACCTTGCTCCGAGGTCAGTTGCTGCCGCGCTTACTTCCAGCGCAGCCTGAATTCGTCGTCTATTGCAATGGCCGGCGCTGCCCAAGCGGCTCCGGTGATGCGACCTGCCCCAGGCACCGCACTGGGCAAACGTTCAATCGACACGCCCAGCGGCCGCTGCAAGAGCGTAACGGGCTGTGCGCTACGCCATTCGATCCAAACCGAGCCCGGTGCCACGGCATCGACATAACCATGCACGTCGCGCTCTTCCTCTGGCAGATCGATGTCTACTGCGCGCTCGAGCGGATGCGCTTTAGGCGCGAGCGGTAAATCGAGCGCGCGCACACCGTCGATCTCGTCAATCTGAACTTCATACTCGTAGCGAACAATCACGGTCTCGCCCGGAACGTATGCGTTAATCTCATCGGTAGCGAGCGTCAAGAAGCGCCCTGCGGGGCGCGTGAATCCGCGAAGTACGCGCGGCCCGTCGGCTTGTAGCAGCGCTTCGTCTGCGCTCGCCATGATGGCGTTGTCCGCGCGCCAATCCCCGGTGAGCCGCGCCAGCTCAACCGCGCGCTCTCCAGCGTCGTTTTCAATAAAGACGTTCAAAAGCTTTGCACCCGACGGGAGAACGGTGTGGAACCACGTTGGCACAACGCGCACCATCTCCTCTGGATCGTCGGCTTGCGCGTGCACGGGCAGCTCTGCCGCAGGCAACAAATCTGGCAGCACAAACGACTGCATGACCGTGATGCGCGCGACAGCCCCATCAATCACCACGTGCCAATCGCGCTCACTGGCATAGATAGGCTCCGACTCACAACCGCCGCCGATGTACATATTGCCGGGCATCGCGGCAATCAACGCTTCGTATTCGCCCATTGCGTCATCGCCCTGCTCGGCGCTGAAACTCAAGCCGGACCCGAGCAACGCCGTGATGCCTGCCTCGACTGGCTGCGCGCCCAGCTCGTCACGCAGTACCAGCAAACCGCCTTCGTGCGACTCAGTCCACGCAACCGCGGACGCATCGGCAGTGGTACTCCGCGTCAGCAACAGCGTGGTACCCACTGCCGCTGCACTTGCGGTTACGCCGACGGCGATCGCCGCAGCGACCATCTTGGCAAAGTCGCGCATGGGGCGCGGTGCGGCGGGTTTCGCTGTATCTGCGGCACTTGCAGAATCGAGTTGGTGCATGATGTGGTCCCCTTTGCGTGGTTGGCGTTAACGTGAGCGAGTAGTTGGCGTATCGAATCAAGCTGATTGCGCGTCACGCGCCACCCCGATCCGATGCACGCATTACCCGCCCCAAATCGGGCAACAACACGCTTGGGTTGGGGCACAATCGCGCACAAATCGTGGCAACTTTGTGGCACGCCCCCGTCAGCACTGCCCGCACCCCGCCGCAGTCGCTATAGTCAGCACTGTCGGTCCGAAACGCATCTCAGAACACAACCACCCCCAGCCCACACCATGCAAAAGCGCATCAGCATCGTCGAAGACGACGCCACCATCCAAGCCAACTATGCCGACGCGCTCAAGCGTCAGGGTTACGAGGTCGCGTGTTTTGCTGACCGACCAAGCGCAATGGCGGCTTTCAAGCTCGCGCTTCCCGACCTCGCGATCATCGATATCGGCTTGGGCGAGGAGATCGACGGCGGCTTCACGCTGTGCCGAGACCTTCGTGCGTTATCGCCAGGATTGCCGATCATCTTTCTGTCAGCGCGCGATAGCGACTTCGATATCGTCGCTGGCCTGCGCTTGGGTGCCGACGATTACGTCACCAAGGATGTGTCGATGCCACATTTGCTCGCGCGCATTGCAGCGCTGTTTCGCCGACTAGATGCGCAACGCGCACCCTCGCGCGCGGAGGACGTGCTGCATCGTGGAAGCCTTGTCTTGGACATCAACAAACTATCGGTCGCGTGGAAGCAGCAACCCGTGATCCTGACGGTGACCGAGTTTTGGATGATCCACGCGCTGGTGAAATTCGTCGGCCACGTGAAGAATCGTGATCAACTGATGCGTGAGGCTGAGCTGTCTGTCGACGACACGACGATCACCTCGCACATGAAACGAATTCGCAAAAAATTTGAAGCAGTCGACCCGACTTTCGACGCAATCGAGACGGTGTACGGCATGGGCTACAAGTGGCGTGAAGGGTAGCGCGACCCGCAGCAACATGAAACCCACTGCCCCCACTCCAACCAGCGCTCCCGCCAGTAGTGCGTCGGTGCCTTTCGTAAGCAGCGTCCGTGCAAAGTTCTTGCTAGCGGCGACGCTGCTGCTCGCCGTGCCCGTCACTGGCGTACTCTATTTGCGTGAACTCTCTGACGTATTGCGCCTCGGGCAAGAGCAAGTCGCGGTGTCTGCTACCAAGCTGATCGCGGCCGCACTCTCCGATAGACCGGGCATCGCGCTCCGAAAATCTGCTGATAGCGGCCCCGCGGTCGCACCGCCCGAGGGTGATGCTTCGTTCGTCGGCAATGGCCCTGACCTCGAACTCGCGCGCGAGCGAGAGCGCTTGCTGGCCCTTTTCAGCGCAAGTGACGCCAATCTCGCGGCGGCGCTAGGGAGTCGCTACCAACCTGATCCCGCCATTGAGCGCATCCTGACGCAAAGCGTCGTGAAGGACGCGCGAGTTTGGGTGTTCGACATTTACGGCAACGTGCGGGGCATCGGTGGCGCTCTGACCAGCGCGACGAATCCCGTATCGCAGGACTGGGTCGCGCGCATGAGCCAAGCGCTGTTGGCAGACCATCGGGCGAGCGCGGTGGTGGAAAACATCGCCGAGTCGACCGAAGCCATTGCACAACAGGCGCAGCGCGCAATTTTGGGGCAGCCGACGCGCGAGTGGCGACGTCAGCGTCAGCCCAGCATTGGGGTGGTGTCAGTCGCTGAACCGGTCTGGCGTGGCGACAACATTGTGGGAAGCGTGGTACTCGAAGAAAGCGACACCAGCCAACGCGCGCTCGCCAGACGCGCCGCTGAAACGGTGATGATCGGTGGCGGCGTTGTGCTGTTGGTCGCGATTGGCGGGCTGTTGTGGTTCGCGTTCAGTGTCGTGCGCCGTATCACGCGCCTGCAGCGGCACGCAGCGGAAGCTGTTGATGTGCAAGGTCGCATACGCCACGAGCTACTCAACGACAGCCCGCATCGCGCTCGCGCTTCGGGCAACGACGAGATCGATGCATTGGCGCAGACACTTGAATCGATGGTGGCGCGACAAGCGCGCTATAACCAATACCTAGAGCAGCTGGCCGCGCGTTTGTCGCACGAGTTGAGAACTCCCGTCGCGGTAGTGCGGTCCTCGCTGGACAATATGCGCAGCGGGGATCTTTCAGAAGAAGCGAAAACGTACCTCACCCGCGCCGATGAGGGCGTGTCGCGACTTTCAACCATCATCTCGCGAATGTCTGAAGCCACACAGTTAGAGCGCATGCTGCAAGGCGCCGAACGAGAGCGTCTTGACCTCGCGGCTTTGGTCAGCGGCTGCGTTGAGGGCTATCGGCTTGCGTTTCCGTCACGTCACTTCGTCTTTGATGCGGCAGATACGCCGTTGTTCATAAGCGGCGCACCCGATGCGATCGCGCAGATGCTCGACAAACTTGCGCAGAACGCGGCTGACTTTGCGCGCGAGGGTACGCCCATCACCGTACGCGTTGCTCGCGAAAACGCGCAGGCGGTGATCACTATTGAGAACATAGGCCCGCCGCTCCCAAACGACCTGTCTACTCTTTTCGAGTCAATGGTGTCGGTGCGCGCAGCCGGGCAAAGCACCTCGACTGAGGCACACTTGGGCCTCGGCCTGTATGTTGCGCGCTTAGTTGCAGAACATCATCGCGGCAACATCAGCGCAAGAAACCGCGATGCTGGGGATGGCGTGGTATTTCGTGTCGTGCTCGCGGCTGATCTGTAGCGGATCGCAACGCCGCCGAGCAGATTGAGCGTGAACGCGCGTCGACGGGTGCCCCGGAGCGCGACAATCACGCTAGTAGTAGGTTAGTTCCTGCGCCTTGCCCCAGAACACGCGGTAGGCGAAGACGGTGTAACCGATGATCGCAGGCAATACGAATGCAGCGCCGATCAGAATGATCATGAGGGACTCAGGTGAGCTCGCCGCTTGCCAAATATCGATTCGATTCACGACCAAGTACGGAAACAGGCTGTAAGCCAGCCCGTAGAATGCGAGCAGAAAGATCCCAACCGCGCACGCGAATGGCACCCAAACGCCATACTCGTTTCCTTGCGCGAGGCGCGTCGGTAGACGCCGGAGTGCGCGGTCAATCGCGAAGAAGAGCACCGCAGTGGCGATGGGAATCGGGAGCAGCAGAAAGAAGTTGGGCAACGAAAACCATTTGTCGAAAATGCGCTCGCTCACCATGGGCGTCGCCGCAGAAATCGCCACGATCCCGAGCGCCGTTACCCAGAGGCTTCGACGCGCCCAGCCCACTGCTTGCTGCTGAAGTCTGCCTTCGGCTTTCATCAGAATCCACGTGCTGCCCAGCAGGACATAGCCTGCGCACAAACACAGTCCGGTGAGCACACCAAAGCTTAATGTCGCCGCCGTGTACTGAAGGCCCGTGATGTACAAACCTAGCATGAGACCTTGCGCGAAGGAGGCAAGGATTGAGCCCACGCAGAACAGGCGATTCCACAGCGGCTTTCGGTGCGCGTTGACCTTAGCGCGGAAGTCGAACGCGACGCCACGCAAGATCAGGCCAAACAGCATCACGGCTACCGGTAGATAGAGCGCGGTAAGAATTGCGCCATGCGCCATGGGAAATGCAACGAGTAGCACGCCAATGCCGAGAACGAGCCAAGTTTCATTGGCATCCCAAAATGGACCGATTGACGAGACCATGGTGTCCTTGTCTTCGTCGGTTGCGCTTTCGAGCATGATGCCAACACCGAGGTCATATCCGTCGAGCACAACATAGGCCAACATCGCGAGGCCCATTAGCCCGAGGAACACCACTGGCAACCACTGTGCACTATCCATTCGCTGCTCCTTGCGACAAAGGCTTGATGCTCGGTGGCGTCACCTGCGGCGCAGTCTCCCCGGCACGACGCGCGAGGTAGAACACGACCGACACGTAAGCGACCGTTAGCGCAACGTAAACGGCGAGATACATAAAGAAAGTCGTTGCGATCATGCCAGCGGGCACGCGCGATGCAGCCTCTGCGGTTTTCATGACACCGTAGACCAGATAGGGTTGACGGCCAATTTCGGTGACGTACCAGCCCGCAACTGTTGCCACCCAACCTGAGAAGCTCATCGCAATCAACACGCGAGCAAGCCACGGCGCTGGTGCGTGGTGTCGCTTGATCTGCCACGCACCGATCCACGAAACGAGCAACATCAACACGCCAACGCCAACCATAATGCGGAATGCCCAGAACACCGGCGCGACCGGTGGATGCTTGCCAACAAATTCGTTGAGCCCCTTGATCTCGCCGTCGAGCTCGTGCGTCAAGATGAGGCTGGCCAGTTTGGGGATGCCTACTTCAGCGTGGTTAGTGCGGTTCTTCTCATCGGGAATCGCAAACAGCAACACGGGCACACCACGTGCCGTTTCCCAAACGCCCTCCATCGCCGCAACTTTGGCCGGTTGGTGCTTCAAGGTGTTCAGACCGTGTAAATCGCCCGCGAGGATTTGTAGCGGGATGAGTACCGCCCCCATGTACACACCGGTCTTCATCGCGGCGCCCACGGATTCCGTGCGATCGCCGCGTAGCCAACGATAGGCCGATACACCTGCGATCAAGAACGCAACCGTCAACCCAGAGGCGAGCAGCATATGCACGAGGCGGTACGGAAACGACGGATTGAAGATGATGGCAAGCCAGTCAACGGCGTGCGCCTTGCCATCGATCATCTCGAACCCTGCAGGCGTTTGCATCCACGAGTTCAGTACCAAGATCCAGAAAGCGGACAACGTGGTCCCCACCGCGACGAGCAGCGTTGCCATGGTGTGGACGCGGTTTGACACACGGTTCATGCCGAAAAGCATGATGGCGAGGAAGGTCGCCTCCATGAAAAACGCAGTGAGTACCTCATACGCGAGCAGCGGTCCAGCAATGTTTCCCACCGTCTCCATGAAGCCTGGCCAATTGGTGCCGAACTGAAAGCTCATGGTCACGCCACTGACGACGCCAAGCGCAAAGCTCAAGGCAAAAACCTTCACCCAGAACTTGTACGCCTCGATCCACTTCGGATGTTGCGTCGCGTTGTAGCGAAGCTTAAAGAACAGCAGCACCCACCCAAGCGAAATAGTGATTGTCGGAAACAGAATGTGAAACGTGATGTTTGCGGCAAACTGCGCGCGCGCGAGGAGAATCGGGTCGAGGTCAAGCATGGCTTGCGCCGCTCCATTGTGAGGGCGTAAACACGGTTATCTCCCCTGTGCTTTGGCGCCGGTCACAACCTTTAGCTTGTCCTTCATTTCCAAGAGTTTTTGTACGCGGGCACCGAGCTTCATTAACTGCTTGAGCGTCTCTGGCTCAAGGCGTTGCACATCGTTGAACCACATGGTTGCCAACTCAATGAGGTCGTGCATTTCCTTCATGCGCTTTTGCGCGAATCGGTCGGCTTCGTTGGCGGGCGTGGCCATGATCGCGCCGCGAAGCATCGACAGGGTCGGATCGATTTCGCGCTTGCGGCGCTCCTCGGCAAGCGTACGGAAAATCGCCCAGACGTCCTCGGGCGCGGAGAAATACTCGCGCCGATCATTCGGCAAGTGCTGCAAGCGAACCAGTCGCCAAGACTCAAGCTCTTTGAGACCCATGCTGACGTTTGACCGCGAGAAGGCGAGCGCTTCGGCGATTTCATCTGCATTCAGCGGTCGCTCGGCAACGTAAAGCAGCGCGTAGATTTGGCCAACCGTGCGGTTGATGCCCCAGCGGCTCCCCATCTCGCCGAAGTGGAGGACGAATTCGCGGGATAGTTCAGACAGGTTCATGGTCACGTGGTCAGACTTTTGAATTTTCAGGAAGTTCTGAAATTATAGAAATTCCTGAGCGCAAATCAAACTACCAAAAGTCTAGGATTGGCGAGGCTTTTCAGGCACTTTTGCCCGAAAATGCCGGCCAAATGGCGAGTTCGGCCCCGCCGTCTAAGTTGCGCCTGTCCTCTGCATGCCGTACCAGCCCGCCGCATGGGCGGCGGCGAGTTCCACCTCCATGTGTTCCCACAACGCTGGGCAGCCCTCTCGAATCGGCGGGCCGATTTTCTTGACGACCTGCTCGTGGCGAATGCCGTTCTCTACCCAGCTCTGCCCATTATTGGCGAGGTTCAAGAGTGCAGGCATGGCGCGATCGATGGCATGTGCAAATCGCGCCTCATGCGTTTCGGCATCTTCAAACTCTTGCCAAAGCATAAGGTACTCCTCGCCACCATCGGGCAGCATGCCGAAGATGCGCTCCACCGCAGCGCGCTCGGCGGCTTTGCGTTCGGCTAAACCTTCTTCGGCATAGATGATCGTGTCGCCGGTATCAATCTCGCCAACGTCGTGGACCAGTAGCATCTTGATGACGCGGTCGACGTTGACAGGTGCCGTCGCGTATTGCGAGAGCGTAATCGCGGACAGTGCAATCTGCCAGCTATGCTCGGCGGAATTTTCCTGGCGATCCATGCCGAGTGGGCGTGTCTTGCGCTCAACACCTTTGAGTTTGTCAAGTTCGAGAATGAATTGAATAATGGGCTGCATAGCGGGCGCGTGAGTACAAAGCGAAAGGGCGATACCGCTAAGTATCGCCCTTAATGCACTGCTTGCACTGCCGCATGTGCGTTGCCCTTTCTAGCACCCCGCTGTTGATGCACCACCGTTAGCGTGTTGTGCCTAACCTCAATGCCTGACTCAGCCGATCAGAGAACGTCAGGAACGCGCTGGACACGTGTTGACGCCAAGCAGCGTGTACAGCGGACACCAGCTCAGCAATGCTGTGCTGAGTGGTACGAGCCCGAGAAGCGCGATATAACGCGCATTGCCCTCCAGCACGAAGTACATGCTGAATAGAACAATCGCGGCCAGGAAACGTAGGGCTTTGTCGAATGAACCAACGTTGGTTTTCATATTGATCTCCTATTTGCGTTAAACGACCTAAGGTGTGCCGTATGAGAGATTGTCCGCTCGCCTGCCAGTGCCGTCTGTGACTAAGTCACATACGCGCAACGCTTAGCGACGCGCAATCTTGCCGAGCGCGTCGGTGTTGGTTATCTCGATCAATCCGCGGCTAACCGCGAGCACCCCCGCTTTGGCGACGTCTTCAAGCAAGCGCGAAACCACCTCGCGCGAACTACCAAGATCTGATGCGATTTCCTGATGCGTGCAGTGGATCGGATTGGCGTGCGACGCACGCTCGAGCAGATAGCCCGCGAGCCGCGCATCCATGCGTCGAAACGCGACTTCCTCGACAATAGACATGATCGCGCTGAGTCGCTGAGAGAAAAGATCAAACACGTACTCGCGCCATACCGACGATGCGCCCACCCACTCACGTAGCGAGAAGTCTGGCACCGTAACCGCCTCCACGTCATCCTCTACCGTAGCGATCGCTGGAAACGAGTGGTGGCTCAGGATGGCGTTGGCGGTGAGCACGCACGACTCACCGTGCCCAAAGCGATAGAGCGTGATTTCGCGGCCCGTCTCGCCGATCTTGTAAACACGTACGGTGCCCGCCAGCACAAGCGCGAGCGCCTCGGTGCGGTCACCCTCCGCGAAGACGTCCCGCCCCTTAGGAATTTGCACCCAATTGGCAACACCGCAGAAAGCGTCTACCTGATCACGCGTAAGCGCCGACAGGAACGGCAGCGCATGCACACAACGACGAAATTGAAGCGAGTCAATCAAGATGTCACCAGCACAGAGCCTCTAGGGGCGATGGCTAATGATGGCGCGGCGCGGAGGGGATGTTTTGATCCACGTCAGTGGACGTGGATTTGGCTCAGCGATCGTTGCACTGCCAGAGGATCCCGCAAACCACAGATTCCCGCTCAATAGGTTCCAGCACACAACCGCGCCAGCGGGATGTAAGCCGGGGGCGCCGCGCAGCGAACCTCCGGAGCATATGGGTTGATATGTGAGGAAGGTGAGCGAGCACGCAACCCCGGATCAAGCTCGCGCAGCCTGCATTTGCGTGACTCGTTACACGTTGAAGCGAAAATGCATAACATCGCCATCGCGAACGACATACTCCTTGCCTTCCAAGCGCATCTTGCCCGCTTCTTTACACTTCGCCTCGCCGCCAAGCGTGACGTAGTCGTCGAACGCGATAACCTCGGCGCGGATAAAGCCCTTCTCGAAATCGGTATGAATCACACCAGCCGCTTGCGGCGCGGTGGAGCCCTTCTTCACTGTCCATGCGCGAACTTCTTTCGGGCCTGCGGTGAAGTAAGTTTCAAGACCAAGCAGCGTGTAAGCGGCACGAATCATGCGCGCAAGTCCCGGCTCTTTCATGCCGATGTCCTCGAGGAACACTTGCTTGTCTTCGTCTGACATATCGGCGATCTCAGCTTCGATCTTGGCGCAAATGGCGACCACCTGCGCGCCCTCTGCAGCGGCGTGTGCCTTCACCTTATCGAGCAGCGGATTGTTTTCAAAGCCACCCTCGATGACGTTCGCGACGTAAAGCACCGGCTTGGCGGTGAGCAATGAATAAGGCTTGATGAGCGCCATTTGCTCGGCATCAAGGCCCATGCTACGCACGCCTTTGCCTTCGTTCAGGTGCTTCATCATCGGCTCAAAAATTGCCACCAACTTCTGCGCTTCTTTGTCGCCGGCGCGCGCGACTTTCTGTGACTTCAACAGTTGCTTCTCGACGCTCGCCATATCGGCAAGCGCGAGTTCCGTATCGATGACGGCGATGTCGGAGAGCGGATCTACCTTGCCTGCGACGTGAATGACGTTGGGGTCGTCAAAGCAGCGCACGACGTGCGTGATGGCGTCGGTCTCACGGATATTGGCCAAAAACTGATTGCCCAAGCCCTCGCCTTTGGATGCGCCCGCGACGAGGCCAGCGATGTCCACAAACTCGACGATGGCGGGCACGATTTTCTCGGGCTTCACGATGTCGGCTAGCTGCTGCAAGCGCGGATCGGGCACTTCAACGATGCCGAGATTGGGCTCGATGGTGCAGAAGGGATAGTTCGCCGCCGCAATACCCGCCTTGGTCAGTGCGTTAAAGGTGGTGGATTTGCCGACGTTGGGTAAGCCTACGATGCCGCATTTCATTTCAATTTTCTCCGACGCAAACCGCGTCTATCGCGCCATCTCTTTGTTGGAAGCTGCCTCGCAATTGCTCATTGAGCACAACGTCAACTCCACATTGCTCGTTGCTTCCGCCTCGACCTGGCGCGATATCCATCAGTTTGCTGTTCTTTTTTAGTTTCAATTCGTTTGTTTAGGCTTCGTGTGCAACTTCAACATCGCCGCTTCCAAGTCGCCCTTTGCAATCGCGGGCCAAACGTCGAGTGTGCGCGCAATCGCATCGTCGATTGCCTTTTGATCCTGTGAGTCGGGGCGATGCAACACGTAGTCAACCGCTTCAGCGCGATCTTTCGCGGCGGCGCCTTCAAGCCCAAGCTTCAGCGCCAAATCACGCGGATGGCCGATACCGATACGCAAGCGCCAGTAATCACGCGTTGCTAGCGTTTGATCAATATCTTTGATGCCGTTACTACCCGCACCACCACCAATTTTCATCTTGAGGCCGCCGGGCGGCAGATCCATTTCGTCGTGCGCGACCAAAATTTGGCTTGGCGGAATTTGATAGAACTTTGATACCGCCCCCACAGCCTGACCTGAGCGGTTCATGAACGTGGTGGGCTTTACCAACCACACGCTACCGGCTTTCGCGACCTCGCCAAAAAACTTGTTCTCTTTGGCGAACGATGCTCCCAATGCGCGTGCCAGCGCGTCGACAAACCAGAAGCCAGCGTTGTGGCGGGTTTGCTCGTACTCGCGTCCCGGGTTACCGAGACCGACGACAAGTTTGATGGGTTCGTTCATCGGGGTTGCGGATTGAGGCTATAGGCTAAGCGTTGAAGGTTGAGGTTACGTTCAGAAAATCGTCTGGCTTTGCCAGCATACCTTTGCGAACAATGTCATGTCAGATCGCGTTGCGAGCGAAGCTGAGGCTAGGCGCGAGGCGGCGACGGGTTACGAAAGCGGAATGTATAAGGACATACATGAGGATTTCGAGCCGACTCGCAACACCGCCTATGCAAGCGCAGCAGCGAGATGCGTGACATTAAAGAAAAAATGCCCGCCGGGAAAGGCGGGCATTTCAATACGCTGCGCAACAATGGCGACGAAATTATTTTTTCGCCTTGTCGTCTTTCTTGGGAGCCTCCTCCTCTTTAGCCTTCTGGTTGGCTGCTGGCACATCGGCCGCTGCCACTTGTGCGTTTGCATCTTCTTCCGCCGCAACTGCGCGTGGGATGATGATGGTCGCAACGGATTGGTCATCCTTGCGATGCAACGCGACAGACTCAACACCAGCAGGCAATTTCAGATTCGAGATGTGAATCGAGTGGCCAGCGGCGAGATCTTTCAAATCGACTTCGATGAACTCCGGCAAGTCTTTTGGCAAGCAGGAAACGTCGAGCTCGTTGATGATGTGTGAAACGATACCGCCCGAAAGCTTCACGCCAGGAGCGATTTCGGCATTGATGAAGTGCAAAGGCACCTTCATGTGGATCTTCTTGCTTGGATCAACGCGCTGGAAATCAACGTGCAAGACGTTTGGCTTCCATGCGTGCATCTGCACGTCACGCAGCAACACTTGCTCTTGCTTGCCGTCGAGATCCAAGTCAAGGATCGAGGCATGGAAGGCTTCCAAGCGCAGCTTGTGATAGATGTCGTTGTGATCAAGCTCGATCACAGTAGCGTCCTTGCCACCGCCATAGACGATGCCAGGAACACGGTCCGCGCGACGCAGGCGGCGGCTCGCACCAGTGCCCTGTACGCTACGCGTATTAGCTTTTAAAGCGATTTTCATGACTAACTCCAGAATGACGAACAGTTCGCGACCAAACCATTCGGGTGCAGGTAAACGACCTGCCACGTACTACAACTTACTGCGAAAACTTATTCGGTGAAGAGCGAACTGACTGATCCACCTTCTGCAATCCGTCGAATGGTTTCAGCGAGTAACTCAGCTGTGCCAATCTGACGAATCTTCTTACAAGCCTGCGCCTCGGGCTTCAGCGGGATGGTGTCTGTGACGACCAACTCGTCGATGACCGAGTTTTCCAAACGCTCAATGGCCGGACCAGACAACACCGGGTGCGTACAGTACGCCACCACCCGTGCTGCGCCGCGATCTTTCAGCGCCTTTGCTGCTTCGGTCAAGGTGCCTGCCGTGTCAACGATGTCATCCATGATGAGGCAGGTATGCCCTGCGACGTCACCGATGATATTCATCA
>JAJTHU010000044.1 GCA_021300055.1 Nitrosomonadaceae bacterium
GGGCTCGTTGGTCAGAACGTTAGCGACATGCCACAGTTTGTCGGCTTGTTGCTTGAGCGCGTCAACGACAGTCGGATGTGTGTGCCCCACGGCTGACACTGCGATGCCGCCGGCAAAATCAACGTACTCGCGATTTTGTTGATCCCACAACCGCGCACCGCGACCGCGCACCGGAATGAACCCCGCAGGTGCGTAGTTCGGCACCATGACTTGGTCAAAGTGCGCACGCGTTGGTGTGGCGTTGGTGCTGGTTGGAGCTTCTGGCGACGGATTGGCGATGGCATTCATAGGCATTTCCCCTGAAGAGGGCAGTTGTGCGATGAAACAGCGTTGAGCAGAAGGATTCTAGTCCGCTAGGGGATTCCCGCATTTCGCAAAAGCGACCAAGATTTCATTGCGCGTCATGGCCGGACGGATTTGCAGCAAGTGCGCTGAGACGTCGGGTACGTTCGTCTCGGGGTGTGATCTGGAAATGTGCGCGGTAGGCGCTGGAAAAGTGCGGGCCGGAGGAAAACCCGCACGCCAGTCCAATCTGGAGGATTGACTGGCTGGTTTCGCGCAGCAATTGGCGCGCACGATTCAGACGCATCTCCAAGTAGTAGCGCGACGGCAGGCTATCGAGGTGTTGTTTGAAAAGCCGTTCTAGCTGGCGCCGCGATACGCCCACCAAACGGGCGATCTCCTCGGTCGGCAGCGGCTCTTCAAAATTGGCCTCCATGAGAGAGACGGCTTCGGTGAGCTTCGGTTGGCCACCGCCAATGCGCGCTGAAAGGGGTACGCGCTGACGCTCGTCGCTACTGCGTGCGCGCTCAATGCCGAGCTGGTCCATGACCTCCGCCGCGGTATCCGCGCTGAAAATACGCGTGATCAACGCCAGCATGAGATCTTGCCCCGCCTGGCCTCCTGCGGCGGTCGCGACATTGCCATCGATTTCAAAAATGTGCGAAGACACCACCACATCCGGAAAGCGCTCAGCAAACAATGACGTGTAGGGCCAATGAATTGTGGCGCGCTTGCTGTTGAGCACACCCGCGCGCGCCAAAAGCCATGCGCCCGTCCCAAGTCCAACGATGAAGCGCCCGGTGCGCGCGGCATTTGCAATCTGCGCGACGACCGCGTCGTAGCCGACTTCCGGCAATGGTGCATCACCGACGACAAATAGCGCGTCGAGTTGCAATGGATCTGAAGCCGCCGTGGCGATTTGAATACGGCTCGCACTTGCCACCGGCGGGCGCTCTCCCGCAGCTGCGGCCTCGCCGCTGTGTAGGATGTGAACGCGCAGCGCTGCGTCATGCTGAAGGTCGTTCACGGCCTCGATGACGCCCATCACGCTACCCAGCGCGGCAAGCGAGAAACGCGGCAACAATATGAAGCCGATATCGCGCATTTCGACGGGTGGCGGAGTAGCAGGCAAAGTGAAAGAAGTCGTGACAGGCGGCTGTTAGGGAGCGCAGTCGAAGCGCACCAAGACACCCGAAATTGAAAGAGAAGCAAAGACGGCGCTTTTCAGGCATTTTTGCCTGAAACTGCCCGTCAATAGGCGAGTTTCTATTTTAAGTTGCCAGACAGAAACTGCTTCAAACGCTCACTACGAGGGGTGGACAGTACCACGCGCGGGTCGCCTTCTTCCTCAATGCGACCTTGGTGCAAAAAGATGACGCGGTTGGAGACTTCCCGGGCAAAGCCCATCTCGTGCGTCACGACCACCATTGTGCGCCCTTCGTCGGCCAAGCCACGCATGACGCGCAGCACTTCGCCGACAAGTTCCGGATCCAGCGCCGAAGTCGGTTCATCAAAGAGCATGACGTCCGGTTCCATCGCCAGCGCCCGTGCAATCGCCACACGCTGCTGTTCGCCGCCTGAGAGATGTGCAGGGAAAAAATCCTTGCGATGCCATACGCCGACGCGCTGCAAGTAACTTTCCGCGCGCGCCATCGCTTCTGCGCGAGTCAATCCCAATACTTGTATCGGTGCCTCGATGACGTTTTGCATCACCGTCATGTGCGACCACAAATTGAAATGCTGAAACACCATCGCCAATCGCGAACGGAATTGCTCGAGAGCACGCGCATTGACCGCCACCAAGGTGCCATCGCGGTCGCGCCGCAATGGCAACGGCAAACCGTTTACAGCGATGCTGCCTTCGTGTGGTTGCTCAAGCAGGTTCATGCAGCGCAGCCAAGTACTTTTGCCGGAGCCAGATGAGCCAATGATGCTAATCACGTCACCAGCCTGTGCGGTAAGCGAAACGCCCTTGAGCACTTCGTTTTGTCCAAAGCGCTTGACGATGTTTTCGACGCGGAGTTTTTCGGTCATGGTCAGCCAGCCTACTTTGCGCTCAGCAGTTTGCCGGTACGGAACGGCACCTTGCCAGCGATCTTGCAAAGCCGCATCCCAGCGTGGGCAAACCGCATCGACGTACGCGCATACAGCACACCAGTGGTGGTCGCACGGAGCGTTGTTGTGTCGCCGGTGATCGGGTTGACAATGTCCGCTACCGTCGCGCCGGCTTTAACGACTTCGCCGAGAGAAACGCGGAAATCCACAACACCCGACACTGGCGCTTCGACTGCCTCCGAGCCAGCGAGCGGGGTCGCCTCGTGGAGCAGTTGTGGCAGGGCGGGCGCATTGCCGGTGATGAAGCCTTGTTGCGTCAGGTAAGCGATGATCGCCGTGGCATCCTGCTCCGCGAGTTCGCGCGTCACATCCGCTGTGCCGCGCAGCTCCACCGTGACCGAGACACAACCGAGCGGAATTGGGTGACTAGGAAAATGTTCCCGCAGCAGCCACCATGTGCGTGAGCACGCCTCGTCAAAAGGATAGTCGCCGCTTTCCGTTTCCAACAGCGTCGCGGCTGCACCCAAATAACGCGCCAATGGCTCGACACGCGGCCACAGCGGGCTGCCGGCGTAAAGGTGCATCAGCGCTTCCGAGTCGCAGTGGAGATCCAGTGCGATCTCGGCATCTGCCGCCAAGGTGTACAGGACCTGCCGCAGACTTTGTAGCTCCGTGCGCGGTTGCAGCGCCGCTATCGCGTCGCGCATCGCTGCGCGAATCAACACCGCGTTTGCTGATTCGTCGCTGGTCAGGTGGCCGGTGACACGCTCGACGACTGCCTGAAACAAATCGGGGTAATGTCGGTTGAAGTTTTCAGCGCTGTTGAGCTCGAAGCGTCCAATCTGGCTGTGATCGAGCCACTGGCCGAGACCAATCGGGTTCGCAACCGGAACTAACACCACTTCTGCGCGAAGCGCCTTCTGGTCTTCGAGTGCCGAAAGCAGCGCCCGCAGTCGGTGCGCGACCAACAGGCCTGGGGGTTCATCAGCGTGCAAAGCCGCTTGAATATAAACCTTGCGCCCGGCGTCCGTCGGGCCAAAGTGCAGACTAACGAGCTCGCGCGCAGTGCCAATCGCGGGCGAAATCAACGGGTGCTTACGTACTTGCATGGCAAAAGAGATCCTCTAACTCAGGCGTACTTAGACATCGGCGCTACGATTAGGTCGCGCCGCTAGGCGCAAGCCCAACGGCAGCGGGTTGTGTTTGTCTCGGCCCGAGATGTCGCAACCAACGACGTTCAGCGAGGCGGAAAAGCCCAACCAAGGCGAAAGTCAGCACAAGATAAATCAAGGCCACTGCCAAAAACGATTCGAACGGCAAATATGTGCGCGCGTTGAGTTCGCGTGCCGCACCCGTCAGGTCAACGATGGTGACCGTACTAGCGAGGGAGGTGCCGTGCAACATCATGATCACTTCGTTGCTGTAAGCAGGTAGCGCGCGGCGCATCGCCGACGGCAACACGATGCGTGACATCACGCGCCAGGCGCTCATCCCAAGGCTGCGCGCGGCTTCCACTTCACCAGCAGGTGTGGCGCGAATCGCGCCTGCGATGATCTCGGCGGTGTATGCGCCTGTATTGAGCGTAAAGGCCAGTAGTGCACAGAACCACGCAGACGAAAACCACGGCCACAGCATGCTCTCGCGCACAAACTCGAATTGCGCCAATCCGTAATAGATGAGGAACAACTGCACCAACATCGGTGTGCCGCGCATCACATAGGTAAAGCACCAGACGGGCCAAGCCAGCCAGCGTCGATCGCTTGCGCGTGCGATGCCCAAAGGCAACGCCACAACAAGGCCTGCGAGGAGCGAAACGCCGAGCAACTGCAACGTGACCCAGCCTGCCTGCGCGAGCTCAGGGAGCGAGTCGATGACGATCTCAAAATTGAACACGGCCGTTCCTATTCGCCTAGGCCGCTCGACGCACGCTGATGCTCACACGCTTCTCGAGTGCGCGCAGCAACAACAATGACACCGTCGTGATGGCGAGGTAAATCGCCGCCGCCGCAAGGTAAAACGTAAACGGTTCGCGCGTGGCGCCAGCCGCCAGACCGGCGCGGTGCATCATGTCTGTCAGCCCGATGACCGAGACGATAGCTGTTGACTTAACGAGCACCAGCCAGTTGTTGGTAAAGCCAGGAATGGCGAAGCGAATCATCTGCGGAAAGGTAATGCGCCAGAAAACCTTGAAGCGCGACATCCCATACGCAATCCCTGCTTCGCGTTGCCCAGCGGGGATCGACATAAGCGCACCGCGAAAGGTCTCAGTCAAATATGCACCAAAGATGAAGCCAATCGTACAAACGCCCGCGATGAATGGATCGATATCGATGTAATCGCTGTGGCCGAGTCGCGCAGCGACGGCGTTGACGATGATCTGCCCGCCAAAAAACACCAACAGCATCAGCACCAGATCTGGTACGCCGCGCACCACGGTGGTGTAGCCGGTGGCCAGCCAACGCAACGCACGCAAGCGCGACAGCTTTGCAGCGGCACCGACCAAGCCCAACAACACAGCGATCAATAGCGATGCACCTGCCAACGCTAAGGTCGTTAGCGTGCCGTCAAGAAGTGTCGGCAGGAAACCGCTGAGCATGTTGACGCGTTCGCCTACTTCTTGGATGCAGCGGGTTTGGCTGCTGCAGGTGCCGTGGCGCCGGCTGCGACAGGCGCACTGCCGTAAACGTCAAAGTCGAAGTACTTGTCCTGAATCTTCTTGTAAGTGCCGTTGCTTCGCAACGCCGCGATCGCCGCATTGAACTCGTCACGCAATGCAGTATCGGACTTGCGCAACGCCACGCCCGCGCCGTCTCCGAAATACTTTCGATCCTCAATCTCCGGGCCAGCAAAAGCGAAGCCCTTGCCCGCTGGTTTCTTCAGGAAGCCAATGTCGGCGGCAATTGAGTCTAGAAACGCCGCATCAAGTCGTCCTGAAGCCAAGTCGAGGAACACTTCGTCTTGCTTGGTATATCGAACGATTTTCGCGTCCTTATACGTATCCGCGATGTAGCGGTCATGCGTCGTTGAGCGCTGCACCCCAACGCGCTTGCCCTTCAGTCCCGCTGGCGTGAGTTCGAGTTTGCTACCGGCCTTCACCACGAATCGCGCTGGTGTCTTGTAGTACTTATTGGAAAACTCCACCGCTTTGCGGCGCTCATCAGTGATCGACATCGATGCGATGACCGCATCGATCTTCCGGCTTTGCAGCGCAGGGATCATGCCGTCAAAAGAAAGCTGCACGAGTTCGCAGTCACGCTTCATTTGCGCGCACAGCGCATTCGTGATGTCGATGTCGAAGCCCTTCAAATTGCCGCTGGTGTCGATCTCACTGAACGGCGGATACGCGCCCTCCACACCAATTCGCAATTTTTTTGCCTGCGCGTCAGCGCTAGGCGCGATGAACAGCGCCATCGACATAGCGACGCTGGCCTGCATGATGAGCGAGGTGATTCGATTCATTTCGGGTTCTCCGGGAGTCTTGGCGATCCCGCATTTTCGCCTGCTTTGCTTGCGGCTCCGTCGCGCGCACCTACGTCGGCTCCCCACCCGCTATACAACGGGCTCGCCATGCGGATCGGTTCGACGTCGAGTGCGAGCTTGACAACGGAGTAACGCTCGCCGCCCCCTGCAGATTCGAAGTAACCCAGAGTGCCGCTAGTCTTGTGCAAGCGGAACTCAAATCCTGTGCGGTTCTCCAGCCCAGGTGCGAAGGCAATAGCACGCAGTTCGGTGGCGGGGCTATCCACCAACGAGGTCATGGCATTCACAAAAACGCCGTCGCCGAGCATATCGGGCATAAACCGCACTCGTCTGAAATATGGCTGAAAGTCCTTCGCAGTGTGGTCGAGTTTTTTCGCTTTGGCTTTGGCAGGTGAAGGTGTCACTTCACCCGTTTGCAGATTCATCTTGTCGCCGCTCTCGAGCCAGTAAACGTGCGCGCCCTTGACCCGCAGGGGTCGCGCCATCGCGGTCGCACTACGCAAGTCCGCCACCACTACACCACGTGCGCCAATCACTTCAATGTCATCACCGCGAAAGATCGCCGCACTGTTTTCTTCCACACCAACGCCCACACCAATGCGCTCTTGCGCCATCACTGCCAACATGCGGCCGATGCGCCCACGCTTGACAAAATGCTGGTCGACGAACACACCGTTCGCAACAAACCCAAGCCCCGAGCCGATATCCGTGTTGGCAGCAGCACCGTCGATCATCATGCTGAGCATGTCGCGTGGATCACGGAACATCGTGGATGACATGATTGCCGCACCGGCGCTGCTGCCAGCAACCACACCGCCGCGCTGTAGCAGCGCGCGAATGGCATCGAGCATCGGGGTGGCTTGGCCGTCGCTGGTCAATAGCGCATCCGTAATGCGCGCTTGATCGCCGCCCGTGAAGTAAACGCCACGTGCCGTGCCGAGCTTCTTCAGCCATGCAGGGTCCTTCACCAGCGCCGCGAGGTCCGCTGCCGAACCCAGCTTTGTTGAAAGCGGGATCATTTCGGCCGTCGCTCCCTGCCGCTTGAGTAGGGCAATCGCCGCTTCGCCTGACTTTGTCGGATCACCCGATGCCGTCGGGATCACCAGCCAGCGGCCGGACTTGCCCCCGGCCAGCGCCACCAAGCGTGACCATACTTCGACGTTGTTATCTTGGAGCGCACCGCCGATGGCGACCACGCTGCCGCGTGCGGCCTTTGCTGCGGGAGTTGCCGCGGGAGTTGCCGCGGACGCCGCCGCAGTCGCGGTAAGAGCGATGGTGCTCGCGAGTGTGGCAGTTGCCCACCCGGCCAGCGCACATAGGCGACCGCAGCGGGGCAACCGTCGACACAGGGCAATCCAGCGAGCGGGGAGCACAGCAACCTGGCGCGTAAGCAACATGCAATCGATTCCGCTTTGAGTTTGAAGCGCGGATATTGACACATCACTAAGGACCGGCGCCCCAAGGATAGCCGTCCGCTCTACCTATCGTTAAGGCGAGGTCGCATTGCTATAAATCTTGGCGCACCTTGCTGGTGCGCACTCGCGCCGTCGGCACCATTTCTGCTCCAACTCCAACCAGAACCCTTTATTTGCACCACCCTAGCGCAGCGCGCTTTCAATAATGAGACACGTCGGCGCGCGCTTTTTCAGGTTTGCGACGCGCACTTGCCGCCAAGCGACGGCAGGGCAAAACCACCTCCGCACCAAGCGGCGACCTGATTAGACTGCATCGGTCAAACACCGTACCGCACCACACCGCACCTCACTTCACCGCCTGATAAGGAGTATTCATCAATGAAGTCCAACTTCCCATCGTTCAGCCTGAAGCCCGGCGTTCTCGCCGTCGCCGCTGCGCTGGTATCCATGAGCGCCCTGCATACGAGCGCGCAGGCACCCGCCGCGACGCCGCCCGCCCCGGCAAAGGTCGAAAAGATTGAAGTCACGGGTTCGTCAATTAAGCGCATTGACGGCGAAGCCGCACTGCCCGTACAGGTGATCGGAAAGGAAGACATCGAGAAGATCGGTGTTACCACCGCATCAGAGTTGCTGCAGAAGATCACCTCAAACGTTGGCGGCTTGACCGACGGTGCCAGCATCAGTGACCAGGCTGGCGCGCAACGCGGCTTTAACGGCGCCAACCTTCGCGGCTTGGGTGTCTCTAGCACGCTGGTGTTGTTGAACGGCCGTCGCCTCGCCAACTTCGCCTCGCCTGGCGACAACAGCGGTGTGGATCTCAACAACATTCCGTCTGGTGCCATCGAGCGCGTCGAGATTCTGAAGGACGGCGCTTCCGCGATTTACGGCACCGACGCGATGGGCGGCGTGATTAACTTCATCACCCGTAAAGACTACCAAGGCGTCGACATCAAGCTCTACACCGCCAGCACCGAACAAGGTGGCGCAGGCAAAACCAGCATTACGGTTTCAGGTGGCATTGGCGATCTGAGCCGCGACGGTTTCAACGTTTGGGGTGCAATCGACGCGCAGAAGCTCGGTGCGTTGCGTTCTAGCCAGCGTGACTTCATCAAGGAATACGACCTGCCGGGACGCCTCGCGCCGCAAACGTCGAGCAACTCATTCCCCGCGAACGTCGATCTGACAGCTGCGCAACTGACGGCATTGAACAACTTCGTGCGTGCCAACCCAACCACCGCGCTTCGCGGCACCAACGCGGACGGCACTTGGAACCCGGGTGGTCCGAATAGCAACTCTCGTCGTGTCAACTTTGCGCGCACCTCGTGTACCGGGGGTTTGAACCCGAACTCCGTTGCGCCCACTGGCCTCGGTGGCCGTGAGGGCTGTAGCTTCAACTACATGGCCGACACGGAGATCTACCCGAAGTCCGACAAGACCAACTTCATCGGCCGCGCGAGCTTCCAAGTATCGAACTCGCTGCAAGTTTTCGCTGAAGCGCTGCTAAGCAAGACGAAAACAGACTATGTCGCCTCTCCGGCAACCTCTGGCCGCATCCGCACCAGCGCAGGCATCACGCTGCCAGCCTCGTTGCAAGCGGTGACCGGCATCACCACACCCGTTGACTTCCGCTTCCGTCTTTCTGATGCTGGCGGCCGCGCCAGCCGCGTAGAAAGCGAAGCACAGCGCCTTGTGGTGGGTGCAAGCGGCTCTGTCGGCGCATGGGAATACGACGCAGCCATTAACCGCAGCGTTAACGAAGCGACGGACACCAACACTAGCGGTTGGGTATCCAACACGCGCTTGCTCGCAGGAATGGCTTCGGGCGCCTACAACCCGTTTGTGCTGGCCACGCCAGCGGGCCGTGCGTTTATGGATTCCATCCAGCTGAACGGCGCGGCTCGCATCTCGAAGGGCACCACCACCATCGTCGACGCCAAGGCGACACGTACGCTCACCCGCTTGGACGGCGGCGACGTCGTCCTCGCGATCGGTGCTGAAGCGCGCCGCGAGAAAACTGACTTCCGCGCCACTGACGTGTTGAAGGGCAACGACGTGGTCGGCGATCGCGCCTCTTCCGGCGCATTGTTGGCGGATACCAGCAACACCCGCAACGTGCAGGGTGTCTACGCTGAGGTGATCGCGCCGTTCACCAAACAGTGGGAAGGTCAGTTCGCATTGCGTCAAGACCGCTATGAAGGTGTGTCTGACGCTAGATTGAACCTCACGACACCGAAGCTCAATTCAACCAACCCAAAGATTGGCATTAGCTTCCGTCCGGACAACACACTGCTATTCCGCGGTTCGTACGGCACCGGATTCCGTGCACCGTCGATTTCAGAGTTGTTCCGTCCGGTGCGCGCTGGTGTCACCGCGAGCTTTGTGCGCGACCCAGTCTCTGGCGAAGTTGGTCAGCTGCCAATTGACCGCTTCTCTAACCCGAACCTGAAGCCGGAGAAGTCGAAGCAATTCAGCTTGGGCGTGGTGTTCGAGCCATCGCGTAATTGGAGCGGTAGCGTTGATTACTGGACGATTCGCAAAACCGACATCATCTCGGAAATTGGCGAAGAGACTATCTTCAGCAATCCAACGTACTACAACAACAGCAGCATCGTGTCGCGCTTCTCCGATGGTTTTGTGAACGTCATCACCGTTCAGAAAGAAAACCGCGGTAAGCTGAACACTGCTGGTCTCGATCTGGCGCTGCGTTGGCGCGGTGAGAACGGTGCTTATGGACGCTTTGGTGCTGAACTCATCGGCACCCTCGTAACTGAGTACAAGTTTGCGACCGACCCACGCTCGCCGCTGGTCGATGGTCTGGGTCGCTTCCGCGATGACAAGGCGGTTCAGCGCTGGCGTCATAAGCTCAACTTCGATTGGGATCGCGGTCCTATCGGGTTGACGCTAACCAACACCTACCTCTCAAGCTACCGCGACCAGAACGTCGAAGGCTTGGCTGCACCTGAGTGGAATAACCGCGACGTTGAGGCCTACTCGTTGTGGGACCTGACTGGTAGCTATCGCTTCTCGAAGAACTTGCGTTTGCGCGCCGGCATTCTGAACGTCCTCGACACCGCGCCCCCGTTTACCAATCAAGCGCGCTACTTCCAAGTGACTTGGGATTCGACCTATGGCGATCCACGTGGTCGTACGTACTTCGCGTCGTTGAGCTACAGCTTCAAGTAACGAGAACCAAGCAAGCGCCCACAGAGACGCTCACGATCAGCATAGCCTCTACGTCACGGCTGATTCGGAAAGCAAAAAGCCCCACGCAAGCGCGTGGGGCTTTTTTTTACATGCCGTAATCCGCTAATGCGCGCGCGCGGCTGACTTGCGACGCGCGGCGGGCTTGCAGAACTGCTCATAGAGAACTTGCATCACTGCCATCGCCTTTTCGCTGGCGATTGAGTAATAGATGCGCTTGCCCTCTCTTCTCGTATTGACCAGCCCCTCTTCACGCAGGATACCGAGCTGTTGCGACAGCGTCGGCTGATGAATGTCGAGCGCTTCCTCGAGTTCTCCGACACAACACTCCCCCTGCGAAATCTGGCATAGGAGCAGCAGCCTGTCAGGATTTGCGAGCGTCTTCAACAGGGCGCTTGTGTCTGCCGCGGTCTTGCGCATGGCGTCGAGATCGATTCCGGTGGTGTCTGGCATGGTTCGGTGTTTGGTTACGTGGGTATTGCTAGGGCTTTGGGAGGCGGCTGAGAGGGCTCGCGGCCTTGGCGGACACCCAGCTGGTAAGCGAGAAATATTTTTGAATACTCTATTGAAAAGTATATTGAATGTCAATATAATACTTTTTAATATATTATCTTTCGCTAAACAGTTCGCCGACGCCCCCTCTATAGATGCGAACTTGGCGCGCTTATTGGTGCCCCACCGCGATCATTCAACCGACCCAGCTCAGCGAGGCAGTCATGCAAACCACACCCACACCATCGTTTTTGGCAGTGCTTCTACTGACGACCTTGATCGCGTCCGCTGCGGTGCCTGGGATGGCGCAGCCGCTTGCTAGCGTCCAGCCCTCCCGCTCTACAGAAGCGACGTCGATCACGGCCGAAGGCGTGGTCGAGGCGGTAAGACAATCCACCCTCGCCGCCCAAGTCCCTGGCGCCGTGATCGAACTGCGCGTGAAGCCTGGGGATCGCGTCGTCGCCGGTCAGGTACTGGTTCGCCTAGACCCACGCGCCACCGAACAAGCGACGCGCGCCAGCGAGGCGCAAGTTGAAGTGGCGCGAACGGCACGCGACATCGCGAGCCGTGAACTCAACCGACAACGCGCATTGTTCCAAAAGGGATTCATTAGCCAAGCCGCGCTCGATCAAGCGGAATCCGCTTTTCGATCCGCCGAGGCGCAATGGGCGGCTAGTCGTGCGCAAGCTGCAGCATCCGGCGCGCAGAGCGACTTTCACGTGATCCGCGCCCCCTACGAAGGGATAGTTGCTGACGTTCCCATTGTTCAAGGCGATATGGCACTCCCGGGTCGTCCGCTGCTTACCGTGTATGACCCGCGCGTCATGCGCGTGACCGCTACGCTTTCACAGTCGATAGCTGCGCCACTTCTTGCCAAGCTCCCCGAAGCGAGTCAAGCGCGAATCGATATCGCCGGACAACCGCGCCGCCCCGCAAAGAAGTTGAGCATCATCCCTGCCGCAGATCCGGCGACGCATACGGTACAACTGCGTCTTGACCTCGCTGAAAACAATAGCGATGCAAGTCTTGTCCCGGGCGTATTCGCGCGCGTGACCATCGCGGTCCCTCGGACTGCGGAAACCGCCACATCGGCACGCAGCGCGGACACAGCGTTAAGCGTTCCTGCGACAGCAGTCCTGCGCCGCGCGGAGATGCTGGCCGTGTACGTCATCGACAAAGACAACCGCCCCAAGCTGCGCCAGGTCCGCATCGGCCGCACCTTCGACGGCAAGGTTGAAGTGTTATCCGGATTGGATGCCAACGAGCGCGTCGCAGTCGACGCGCAAGCAGCGTCGAGGATCAAGTAATGGACTCCAGAGCTCAACTCGGCGCTTCCGGACGCATCGCACGATTCTTTGAGCGAGCGCAGCTAACGCCCCTCTTGGCGCTAACCGCACTACTGTTGGGCGTCTTCGCCGTGCTCGTGACGCCGCGGGAGGAAGAGCCACAGATCAACGTGACGATGGCGAATGTCTTTGTGCCGTTTCCTGGCGCATCGGTCGCTGACGTCGAACAACTCATCGCCGTACCCGCCGAGCAAGTCATTTCGCAGATCGCGGGCGTAGAGCACACGATGTCCGTGTCGCGTCCAGGCCTCGCCGTACTGACTGTACAGTTCAAGGTCGGTGTTCCCCGCACAGAGGCACTAGTTCGTCTCAATGACGCAGTGAGCGCCAATGCCGACTGGCTTCCCAGCGGACTCGGCGCGATGCCGCCAATTGTGAAGCCCAAGGGAATCGACGACGTACCGATCGTCGCGATCACGTTGCACGCCCCCGAGCAGTCGGCGCGCGACTTGGAGCGAGTGGCTGTCAGTATCGAGGCCGAACTCAAGAGAGTCTCGGGTACGCGAGAAGTCCGCACCATCGGCGGACCCGGTCGCGCCATCGTCGTTGAACTCGATCCAACTCGGATGGCCGCCAGCGGTGTCACAGTGAGCGAGCTAGCCAGAGTGTTACGCACAAGTAACGAAGGCGCGCCTATCGGCGATTTACTCCAAGAGAATCGCGCCGTTCAACTTGAGGCTGGGCCATTCTTCCGGCACGCCGACGACCTCGCTGACGTAATCGTCTCGACACGTGCAGGCCGTCCTGTATTCCTACGCGACGTGGCAACTATCCGCGATGGCAGCCTGCCCGCCTCGCAATACGTTTGGCATGGCATCGCAGGCAAAGCCGCGCGCGAGGAGACCGCAGTCACGATCACGGTTACCAAGAAGCCGGGGGAGAACGCGATTGAAGTCGCGCGCGCCATCGACTTGCGTCTCGACACACTGCGCAACGCCGTAATTCCCGCTGACGTTAGTGTCGAGGTGGTACGCAACTATGGCGAGACCGCTAACGATAAAGCGCGCGCCCTCATTACCAAGCTGCTGTTCGCCACGGTGTCGGTCGTCGCACTCGTGTTCGTCGCGTTGGGTCGACGCGAAGCAGCGATTGTCGGCGTAGCGGTGCTGCTCACTCTTGCCGCGACGCTGTTCGCGTCGTGGGCATGGGGATTTACGCTCAACCGCGTCTCGCTGTTTGCGCTCATCTTCTCGATCGGGATCCTCGTCGATGACGCCATCGTCGTGGTTGAGAACATTCACCGGCATCGAGCACTTTTCCCTGAAAAGTCACTCACCGAGCTGATACCAAGTGCCGTTGACGAAGTAGGTAGCCCGACTATCCTAGCGACCTTCACTGTCATCGCCGCCCTGCTACCAATGGCATTTGTTTCCGGGTTGATGGGTCCATATATGAGCCCTATCCCGATCAACGCGAGTATGGGCATGCTGATCTCGCTTGCGATTGCATTTGTGGTCACGCCTTGGATGGCTGCGCGTTGGATGCGCCCAGGCCACGCTGCGGGAACAGATCACGCTTCAAGGTTTGCGCCGCTGCTGCAGCGTACGTTTACACGACTATTCAACCCTCTACTAGACGACACTACCGGACAACGAAATCGTCGCAAGCTTGGACTGGGTGTAATGGCGCTGATCGCAGTCTCGGTATTGCTGCCCGTCGTAGGGCTCGTACAGTTGAAGATGCTTCCATTCGACAACAAATCGGAACTCCAAGTGGTTGTCGATATGCCGGTCGGCACTCCGGTCGAGAAAACGGCTGCGGTGCTGCGAGAGCTTGGTGCCCTCCTCGCCAAACAGTCTGAAGTACTGAACTACCAAGCTTACGCTGGCACAGCCGCACCAATTAACTTCAATGGGCTGGTCAGGCAGTACTACTTGCGCCGCGCCGGCAACATGGGTGATATCCAAGTGAATCTCGTTGATAAGGCGCATCGCCACGAGAAGAGCCATGCCATCGCCATGCGGTTGCGTCCGGCTCTCCAAGCGTTGGGGAC
>JAJTHU010000244.1 GCA_021300055.1 Nitrosomonadaceae bacterium
CAACGAGGCTGCGTTGAAGCTCGCGCGCAAGTATGCATCCGACCACAACCCGCCGGAGCATAAGGGCGGCGACTCACCGAAACACGAAATAATCGCGTTTGAAAATAGCTTTCATGGACGTACCCTGTTTACCGTCAGCGTCGGGGGGCAGCCCAAGTACACGCAAGGATTTGGTCCGCTGCCACAAGGTATTCGTCACCTGCCGTTTAACGACATCGCTGCCGCCGAAGCGGCTATCTCCGACAAGACCTGCGCGGTCATCGTTGAACCGATTCAGGGTGAAGGTGGGGTGACGCCGGCGACACACGCTTTCTTGCAGGCGCTACGTGCTTTGTGCGACAAGCACAAAGCGCTGCTGATTTTCGACGAAGTGCAGTGCGGCGCTGGACGCACAGGCGCTCTGTTTGCATACATGAAGTACGGCGTGACGCCAGATATCTTGTCTTCAGCAAAAGGACTTGGCGGTGGATTTCCTGTCGGCGCCATGTTGACTACGGAGGCGATTGCCAAGAGCTTCGGTGTTGGCGCACACGGCAGCACCTACGGTGGTAACCCGCTCGCATGCGCTGTCGCAGAAGCGGTACTCGATATCGTTAGCGACCCACAAACACTTGACGGTGTTGGTGAGCGCCACCGGCTTATGCGCGAAGGCCTTGAAGCACTTAATCGAAAGTACCGTGTGTTCCGCGAAATCCGTGGGGACGGCCTGCTACTTGGTTGTGAACTCGAAGCTGAATTCGAAGGGCGCGGTAAGGAAATCGTCAAGGCCGCAGAAGAAGCTGGGCTGCTGTTGCTGATCGCTGGACCAAACGTCATGCGTCTCGCGCCATCATTGTTGATCACGCCTGATGACATTCGCGAAGGCATGCAGCGCTTCGATGCGGCCTTGTTGACGTTTACCAATACCGTTCGAGCAGCGACGGCTGCCAAAGCTGCCTGATTCCGGCCTAGGATGTTTATCTCGTGATCGCCACACCCAACAGCATGTTTGTTCTGCGCCCCGCCGAAATGGCGGATTTGCCGCAGATCGAAACCATTGCGGCGCGCAGTGCGATCGGCATTACTTCGTTGCCGCCGGATCAGCAGCGGCTTATCGAAAAAATCAGTAGCTCGCGCTATGCGTTTTCCAGCGAAGTCGATATCCCCGGTGAGGAGACCTACTTCTTCGTGCTTGAAAACACCAGCACTGGCGAGATCATCGGCACTAGCGGTATCGCGGCGTCGGCTGGGTTTCACGACCGGTTTTATTCCTACCGGAACGAGATCATCGTACACGCCTCGCAAGAGCTGCGCGTGAGCAACAAGATTCACGCGCTGCATCTGTGCCACGACCTCACCGGCTTCTCGCTGTTGACGTCGTTTTACATTGACCCGCAGTTCGCAGAAAGCGCGATGCCGCAGTTGCTCTCTCGCGCGCGTCTGCTGTACATCGCTGAGCATCGGCGTCGCTTTGCAGACAAGCTCGCGGCCGAGAATCCGGGCGTGTGTGATGCAGAGGGGCGGTCGCCGTTCTGGGATGCAGTAGGTCGTCGGTTTTTCAATATGGAGTACCCGCAGGCCGAGCAACTGTCGGGTGGACGCAGCAAAACGTTCATCGCAGAGCTCATGCCGCAATACCCCATCTATGTTCCGCTACTGCCACCTGCAGCGCAGCTGGCGATCGGTCAGTTGCACCCAGATGGCGAGTTGCCGTTTTCGATCTTGATCGACGAGGGTTTCGAGCCGGACATTTACATCGATATTTTCGACGGCGGCCCGACGGTCGAAGCGCGTGTCGATACGCTCCGAAGCATTCGTCAGCAACGACGATTGCCTGCGCGGGTGTACACGTCCTCGCAGACGGAAGGAGCGATGAAGCCCAATGACGGCAACGCGACAATGCTGCAAGCGTTGGTGTCGAATACGCGCGCCGATCGTTTTCGTGCGACCTTGGCGACTGTGCGCATTGCCGGAGACGAAGCGCATATTGAGGCGGATGTCGCTGCGGCGATCGATGTTGCCGATGGCGAGGCGTTGCGTGTGGTGGCACTTGAGATCGCACCGGGAGCAGACTGATGGTCGTCGTCCGATCCGTAACCATGGCAGATCTCCCTGGCCTGCTTGCACTGGTAAAAGGCGCAGGCATTGGTCTCACCACGCTGCCGGATAACCCAGCGTTGCTGGAGTCGCGCATCGCTGCTTCGATTGCAAGCCAAGCAGGCACAGCAGAGCGTGCCGACGAGCAGTGGCTATTCGTGATGGAAGACATTGAGAATGCGCGCATTGTCGGCGTATGCGGCGTCGCCGGGTTTGTCGGCCTGCGCGATCCTTGGTACTCGTATCGCGTTGGCACCGTCGTCCATGCCTCGCGCGAGCTAGGCATATTTACGAGAACGCCAACCCTGTTCCTGTCAAATGATCACACGGGTGCAACCGAGCTGTGTTCGCTCTTGCTCGACGCTACCTATCGCGTAGGCCGCAACGGCGCGTTGCTGTCTAAATCGAGATTCTTGTTCTTGGCCGAGTTTCGCCAGCGCTTCGCGCGAAAGGTCATTGCCGAATTGCGCGGTGTATCCGATGCCAGCGGCCATTCGCCATTTTGGGAAAGCCTCGGCCGGCACTTTTTCTCGATGGATTTCGCCGAAGCTGATTACCTCACGGGAATCGGCAAGAAATCGTTCGTGGCGGAACTGATGCCGAAGCACCCGCTTTACAGTTCCTTCCTGTCGCCGGAGGCGCAAGCCGTGATTGGCGAAACGCATGAACTGACGCGCCCCGCGCGTCGCTTGCTTGAGCAAGAAGGTTTTCGCTTTGAAGGCCACGTGGATATCTTTGACGCGGGACCTGCGTTGGAGTGCGAGCTCGACGACATAGATGCCGTTAAGAAGTCATCGCGGGCAGTTGTTGCGGGCATAGTCGACGATGACGCCGATGCCAGTAGCGCACCGAGCTTGGTCGCTAACACTTCGATTCAAGACTTCCGCGTCGGGCTTGGGCGTTTGCGTTTGGATGGCGAGGCGGTGCACATCTCCACTTCGCTCGCGGCTGCCTTGCGTGTGAATGTGGGCGATGCCGTGCGTATCGTCGCGCTCAGCCCAGCGGACCGATCGGGGGCTGATGCGCGAGCCCGTGAGGCGTCAACAGCGACGGCGCGTGCATCATGAGTCGATTGCTGGTTGGTGCGGATTGGCGTGAGGGCACTGGGCCCGTGTTTTCATCATGCAACCCGGTAACGCAGATTACGGTTTGGAGCGGGCATGCGGCAAGCCCCGCTGACGTTAACGATGCAGTGGTTGCAGCGCGGACAGCCTTCGGCGCTTGGTCATCAACACCACTAGAGGCGCGACTCAGCGTCGTTCGCGCGTTCGCTGCATTGCTCGAAGAGCGCCGCGCGGTGATCGCGAACGTCATCGGTATGGAAACTGGCAAGCCGCTGTGGGAAGCGCTGACCGAAGTGACCACGATGATCGGCAAGATCGAAATCTCGATCAAGGCGTATCAGGAACGTACTGGCGAAAAGGTCACGCCGCAGGCGGAAGCGACGGCGGTGTTGCGGCATCGGCCGCACGGCGTGGTAGTGGTGTTTGGGCCATACAACTTTCCCGGGCACTTGCCGAATGGCCATATCGTCCCAGCGTTGATCGCCGGTAACACGGTGGTCTTCAAGCCATCGGAGCTTTCGCCGCAAGTGGCTGAGCAGACGGTGCGACTTTGGCGCGAAGCGGGCTTGCCCGATGGCGTCATCAACCTCGTCCAAGGCGCGCGCGAGACCGGCGTGGCACTTGCGGGGCACGCTGATATCGATGGATTGTTCTTCACCGGTAGCTCAGGCACGGGCCACGCGATTCACCAATCGTTTGCCGGGCAGCCGCAAAAGATCCTCGCGCTGGAAATGGGCGGGGTCAATCCGCTCATTGTCGGTGACGTTACAGACCAAAATGCCGCGGTGTTCCATATCGTCCAGTCTGCGTACATCTCGGCGGGACAACGTTGTACCTGCGCGCGTCGCTTGTATGTAAAGCGTGGCGCGGCAGGCGACGCGCTGATCGCACGACTCACCGATGTCGCAAGCCGCCTCGTAGTCGGTGCCTTCGATGCCGAGCCACCGCCATTCATGGGTGCCGTGATTTCGCTAGCGGCTGCACAAGGGTTGCTCGACGCGCAAGACCGCTTGCTTGCACACGGCGCGCGCGAGGTGCTACGTATGCGTCGTTTGCAAGACAACACCGCCTTGCTTTCTCCGGGGCTAATCGATGTCACTGATGTAGCGAGCCTCCCGGATGAAGAGTATTTCGGGCCGATGTTGTTGTTGATTCGTTACGACGATATCGACGCCGCCATCACTCACGCAAATCGTACACGCTATGGTCTTGCGGCTGGCATGCTTGCCGACTCACGTACCGAGTATGAGCACTTCGCCGCGCGTATTCGCGCCGGCATTGTGAACTGGAATCGGCCGCTCACGGGTGCATCAAGTGCTTCACCTTTCGGTGGTATCGGCGCATCTGGTAATCATCGCCCAAGCGCTTTCTATGCCGCGGACTACTGCGCCTATCCGCAAGCCAGCCTCGAAGCCGATGCGGCAGTCCTACCCGTCAAGTTGCCACCTGGAATGTCACTGTGAATGCGCACGTTGCACACGAATGGAATTTCGACGGACTCGTCGGCCCCACGCATAACTACAGCGGGCTGAGTTTCGGTAATCTGGCCTCTGCAAAAAATCAAGGCGCGATTGCTAACCCGCGGCAGGCTGCGTTGCAGGGCCTCGCCAAAATGAAAGCGCTTACGGATCGCGGCTGGAAGCAGGGTGTGTTGGCGCCGCACGCGCGTCCCAACCTTGCAGTACTACGCAGCCTCGGCTTTGCGGGTGACGATGCGACGGTGATGTCGCGCGCCGCCAAAGAGGCGCGTCACCTGTTTAACGGGGCAATGTCCGCCTCTGCCATGTGGGCAGCTAACGCCGCCACGGTGAGCCCGAGCGCCAATACCGCTGATGGGCGTGTGCACTTCACCGCCGCCAACTTGAACAACAAATTCCATCGCTCGATGGAACACCCGACCACGTCCCGAATTCTGCGCGCCATGTTTGCTGATGAAGCGCACTTCGCGCATCATGCGGCGCTGCCGGGCACACCGCAACTCGGAGACGAGGGCGCTGCAAACCACACTCGTTTCGCGCGGCGCGTGGGTGAACGAGGCGTTGAGTTCTTTGTGTATGGGGCACACGGGTTTGATGTCAGCCGGCCTGCGCCGCGTCAGTTTCCAGCGCGCCAAACGCGCGAGGCATCCGAGGCCGTGGCGCGTTTGCACGGACTCGATCCTGCCTTTACCGTGTATGCGCAGCAGCATCCGGATGTCATCGACGCCGGCGTGTTCCACAACGACGTGATTGCGGTGGGACATCGCGAGCTGCTGTTTTGTCACGAGCAGGCGTTTCTCGATCAGCCACAGGTCATCGAGGCATTGCGCCGTAGCTTTGGCGATGGCCTCGTGGTGATTTCAGTTTCCTCTGAGCAGGTGAGCGTGGCCGACGCGGTGAAGAGCTATCTCTTCAACAGCCAGCTGCTTTCGAAACCCGATGGCAAGATGGCGATTGTCGTGCCGGAAGAGTGCCGAGCGAATGCTGCTGTCTGGCGATATTTGAGCGAACTGACCGCATCGCACCCATTGCTTAACGAGGCATTGGTGTTTGATTTACGCGAAAGCATGATGAACGGCGGTGGACCCGCTTGTCTGCGTCTACGCGTCGAACTCAATGCGACTGAGGAGCGCGCTATCAACGCCCACGTAGTGATGAACGACGCTTTATACGCGCGCTTGGTGGGCTGGGTCGAGACGCACTACCGAGACCGCATGGCTGAGGTGGACATGGTCGATTCTCAACTTTGGCGTGAAGTGCAGACGGCGCTCGACGAGCTAACGAGTATTCTTCGCCTTGGGCGCGTTTACGATTTTCAGCGCTAGGGCGATCCGGCGCGCTGCGCGTCAGACTAGGTCTTGGCGGCGGCAGCCCAGCCGTCAAAGTCGCACATGCTGACGTCAAACGTAGCACCGGTGGGTGCAGCCTTGACGCGGCGGCTGACCTCTACCGCATGAAACGCTTTGGAAAGTTCAAAGCAAAGGGTAGCGAGGCTTTCAGGTTTTGCACCGATACGAGCGTTGCTGTCGGCGAACACGACGGCCTTTGACGCAAGCTCAACAAACAAGCGTTCGGCGGTGACGACCACCATGTCGGCCGCGGGCGGCTCGGGTGCTACGCTGGCAGGTGCCGCGGGCGCGGCTTTGGCGGGTGCTGCGTGTGACATGGCAGTCCTTAAGGGAGATTGGACGTACATGCTACTCCGATTCAGCAAACGCGCCTTTGGTGTCGTTTGCTCGCCTACAGGGGCTGCTGACAATTCCAGCAGAAATCAAACTCACCCGGACTGACTTCGTGGCAAGTCGCACAGACTCGCGTCTCTATCGTTGAGTGGCGCGTCTGGTAATCCGCAATGACCGACTTTGCGTGCGCCTCTTGGTGCGGCTGCGTGATCCACACCTGTGGTTGACCTGACGGTACGGGCACGAGGCCGATCAACGAGTTGGCGTTCTCATTGAAGACGTGCGCGGGGATGCCAGCTTGCTGTAGCAAATCGCGAAGCAAGTGGGCATCAGGCAGGTTGGGGG
>JAJTHU010000210.1 GCA_021300055.1 Nitrosomonadaceae bacterium
GCTACTTCTGAATTGCGCGGGCTCGTCGCACTACGTGCTGATGCGAGAAGTTGAGGAGCACGCGTGAGGATTCTGTTCACAGGCTCGTCGGGACCCAAAAGTGGTGCAACAGTCGCGTCGGTGGTTGCATCTCACCACCACGTGAGCGGTGTCGATTTGCAGCCCGGCCCTCACACTTCCCATGCGTGCGACATAACTGCCATTGACGATTGGCAGCCGTTGCTCGATGGGGTCGATGCGGTGGTTCACTTTGCTGCGTTGCATGCCCCGCATCGGCAGTCTCACGATGCAAGCGCGTTCAACGAACTAAATGTTGAGACCACGGAGCGTCTGCTCGACGCGAGTCGGCTCGCTGGCGCCAAACGATTTGTCCTGGCCAGCACTACGTCGGTTTATGGGCGGGCGATGCGCCCGCCATACGCGAATGGCAATCGCCGCGCCGTCTGGGTGACTGAACAGCTCCAGCCCGAGGCCGAGGACATTTACGATCAAACCAAGCTGCAGGCCGAAGCGCTATGTCGCAGCGCAAGCGGCAACGGCTTTTCGGCGGTAGCACTGCGATTTTCGCGCTGTTTTCCAGAGCCGCTGCCCCTGCAGACGATCTACCGGCTCTACCGCGGCGTGGACGCGCGCGACGTCGGCCAAGCGGTGCTACGCGCGCTGGACATGGAAATCGATGGTTTCGATGTGTTCAATATCTCGGGCGAACCGCCGTTTGCCGAATCGGACTGCGAGGCACTGCTCACTGATGCCCCAAGCGTTATTTCGGCGCGCGTACCGGCGTTGGCGCGCGCATTTGCCGCACGTGGCTGGCCGCTACCCCAGTCGATCGATCGGGTCTACGCTACGGACAAGGCGAAAACTGAACTTGGGTTTGCTGCTCAATTCGGCTGGGAGTCGTTATTTGCGTCCCCGGCCTAGGACTGAACCCTTGGCCCGCATTTGCAGCCCCACATAGGGCGGGAGCATGCCCATCAGCTTGGATAGGGGCCAACTGGTATTAGGTTGGTATGGTTCGCTTCTTGCTGTCTTGAAAAGCTGTTCAGTTGCACAGCAAACCCGCTTGCCCTGCTAAAATTGTGTGTTTTTTCACAGCCTTAGCGTGTTTTTCGACGTCAGTCGGAGGGCACTCGGCCTCATCAAGATCATCCAGCCAAACTTGGGAGTAAAGCAATGGCAACGGGACCTATCCTTATATTCACCTTGGTGTGCGCGCTGGTTGCGCTCGCCTACGGCGTCATTCAAACCAAATGGATTAACGGTCAGCCTGACGGCAATGACCGCATGCGCGAAATCGCAGCGGCCATTCAAGCAGGCGCGCAGGCATACCTGAACCGGCAGTACACGACCATCGGTATCGTCGGTGCGGTTCTGGCAGTGCTGATCCTGGTATTGCTCGGCTGGAAGACGGCGCTGGGCTTTGTCATCGGCGCCGTGGCTTCGGGCCTGGCCGGTTACATCGGCATGAACGTGTCGGTGCGCGCAAACGTCCGCACCGCAGAAGCTGCGCGTCACGGGATCAACCCTGCGCTCAACATCGCGTTTAAGGGTGGCGCAATCACCGGCATGTTGGTGGTCGGTCTTGGCCTGCTCTCCGTGCTGGCCTTCTACTACATGTTGGTCGGTGGCGCAGGTCACAACCAAGTCATGGGCGACATCGTCAAGCCTTTGATCGGTTTGGCGTTCGGTTCCTCGCTTATCTCAATTTTTGCGCGCCTCGGCGGCGGCATCTTTACCAAAGGCGCAGACGTTGGTGCCGACTTGGTGGGTAAGGTTGAGGCCAACATCCCTGAAGATGATCCGCGCAACCCCGCAGTGATCGCCGATAACGTTGGTGACAACGTGGGCGATTGCGCTGGTATGGCGGCCGACTTGTTCGAGACCTATGCGGTCACCATCATCGCGACTATGGTGCTCGGTGCACTCATGATCACGGCGCCGAAAGTTGTTGAAAACGTCGTGCTCTACCCGTTGGCGCTTGGCGGCTTTGCCATCATCGCTTCGATCGTCGGTTGTGCGTTTGTAAAGACCAACGAAGGCGGCAATGTGATGGGCGCGCTCTATCGCGGCCTAATCGTTGCAGGCGCCATGGCACTCGTCGCGTTCTACCCGATTACCGAGTGGGTGATGGGTGGCGTCGCTGGCGCAGGCGCTGGCTACGAAAAGTACACCACGCTTAAACTCTGGTTGTGCTGTGTAGTTGGTCTCGGTTTGACTGCGTTCTTGGTGTGGGTCACTGAGTACTACACTGGCACGCAATACGCGCCGGTACGCCATGTTGCTGAAGCGTCGACCAAGGGTCACGCAACCAACATCATCGCTGGTATCGGTGTCTCGATGCGATCCACCGCATGGCCCGTTCTGGCAGTGTGCTTGGCGATTTATGCCGCGTTCGCACTCTGCGGTCTGTACGGCGTTGCAGTCGCTGCGACGTCGATGTTGTCGATGGCTGGCATCATCGTTGCGCTCGATGCATACGGCCCGATTACTGATAACGCCGGCGGTATTGCCGAGATGTCTGAATTGCCGAAGTCGGTTCGTGACGTAACCGATCCGCTCGACGCGGTGGGTAACACCACCAAAGCGGTTACCAAGGGCTACGCGATCGGCTCTGCTGGTTTGGCCTCGTTGGTGCTGTTTGCGGACTACACCTTCAAGCTGCAACAGTCTGGCTTTAACCTGACGTTTGACCTGTCGAACCCCGCGGTCATCATCGGTCTGTTCGCGGGCGGCTTGATTCCGTACCTGTTTGGGGCGATGGCAATGGAAGCCGTTGGCCGCTGCGCGGGAACCGTGGTTGAGGAAGTGCGTCGACAGTTCCGCGAGATCAAAGGCA
>JAJTHU010000143.1 GCA_021300055.1 Nitrosomonadaceae bacterium
CACGCCGGACTCGCCGCACCTCGCCACCCGCAATGCGCTCACCCGTTAAGCAATCAATCCATGTCTCATTGCCTGCGCCGCGCGGGAAATAAACCTCGGTCTCGCCGCCTCCATCGATGATTGGCGCAAATAGCAAGGCGTCGCCAAACAGGTACTGCAGTTCAAACGCATGCGCCGCGCGCTCTTGCGGGAACGCTAGCGGCATCGCGCGCATCATCGGCAAGCCAGTGCGTGCGGCTTTTTCTGCGCAGCCAGCAATGTACGGGATCAATTGATAGCGAAACGCGAGCAGTTCCTTGGCGATGCGTTCTGTTTCTTCGCCCAGCGTCCAAGGTTCGCGTAATCCGATACCGTGATAGCGAAAGTGCGAACAAAAGATGCCGTTCGCGGTCCAGCGCAAATACAACTCGGTGTCTGGCTGTTGCGCTCCGTAGAAGCCACCAACGTCGCTCGCGTAGTAGGGCACACCACTCATGCCATAGCCAAGTCCCGCGCGAATGGAGGCCGCCATGCCTTCCCAGTCGGTCTGCGGATCACCGCCCCACTGCATTGGGTAACGCTGTGAGCCGATGAATCCATCGCGACCCCACACCATCGCCGGACCGCGCTGATGCTGATCGTTATAGCGCTGCGTGGCTTCATACACGCACTTGTTATAGAGCAGCGGATAGACATTGTGCAAACGTCGCCCACCGTCGCCATTGTGCGCGTGCATGTCGTCTTCGACCTGCTCGCCGAAGTCGGTTTTGATGACGTCAACGCCATCGTCGAACAACTTGTTGTGACTCTCTGCCCAGAACTTGGCCGCGTCGGGATGCGTGAAGTCGAGCACACCGGACGGCGGCAACGGAGTGAGTACCGCGCCAAAGGGGTCGTCCGTTGGATCCTTGACCCAATCGAACACATACGCCTCGCCATCCGCGCGTTTGAGCAACCAGCCCTTCTTTGCGAGCTCATTGAATAGCGGGTTATGAATCGAGACGTAGGGGTACTCCCATGCGCACACTTTGAGATTGAACGAACGTAGCGTCGCCAGAATCTTTTTCGGATCATCAAAGCGCGACTTATCCCATTCGAACGCGAACCGCGTACGAACCTCCCACGCGGCGCGCCCATCGAGCGTAATGACGTCACACGGGACGCCGCGCTGTCGCAGCTCAGCTGCGGTATCGATCGCCTCTTGTGGTGTCTTGTAATAGGCCCGCGACAGCCACATGCCGTAACTCCAAAGCGGTGGCAGTGCGGCACGACCCGTCAGCGTGGTGTACTGGTTAAGGATTTCGGCTGGCGCACCCGCAAACACAAAGAGATCCAGCGCGGCATCTTCTATGTCAGCAACATAACTCCGGTGCGACCACTGCGGATAGCCAACGCCGTGATAAACGACACCCGGCGTGTGCACCATCAAACCCCACCCGTCCGGACTCCAACAAAACGGGATGTTTTTGTACGACAGCTCGGTGTTCACGCCAAGCGCATCTTCGATGCGACCACGAACGAGTTGCCCACGCTTATCAAGCCGACCAAACTTCTCACCAAAACCATAAACAGCAGTCGCCGATTGCAGCGCCAGCGCAACACACCAGTGACCCGCCTTTGCCGTTTCGGGATTGCCGCGGCCGAACGCAGGAATGCGTGCGCGCCCTCTAAAGTGCTGATCGGTAATCGACGACAGCACGACGCGGCCATCAATAGCAAGACTAATTCTTAGTAGCGCTTGATCAATCACCAAGGTGGCGCGACCCATGTTGATGCGCCAGCCGCCTTCTGATTCGGATACCGTCAGCGTTGCCAGCGGGTCAGCCTGCGCGAGCAAACCGTAATCGGGCCGAGGACTGGATGGCTCAGCCGAATCGATCCGCAGACGAAACACATCGTCGAGGTGCGCATCGACACGCAACGTGAGGCGCTCGCTCGCGGCTTCCTTGGTGTCTCGCAGGGTGAAGGTTGCTCGGTTCGCAGTTGCACCGACAAACTGCACATCGCCGAGAACAGCCACATCGCGCGAGTTGAATGGATTGCTGATATCGCTATTCATGAGAATTCAAAACTCTAGTATCCACGGGCATTTCCAAGGAAAATGCCTGAAAATTCCCGTCAATAAAGGACTTTACTTTTGCTTTGCTCAACCCTTAATGCCACCGGTTGTGAGTCCGCTAACAACGCGCTCCTGAAAGATCAAGATCACGATCACGACCGGAATCATCGCGATCACAAGCGCCGCCGAAATTGTTGGCCAAGGAAACGCAAACTCGCCTTGGTACATCTGAATGCCGACCGGCAGCGTACGAAACGACGCTGCTGAGTTAAATGAAAGCGACAGCAGGAACTCATCCCACGCATTCACAAACGACAGGATGCCCGCCGTGAAAACACCCGGTGCCGCCAACGGGACAACCACTCGCCACAGCGCACCAAGTCTGGTGCAGCCGTCGATCATCGCGGCGTTCTCTAAGTCGCGCGGAATTTCCTGGAAGAAACTCACTAACACTAAGGTGCAGATTGGCAGGCTCAACACGGTGTACGGAAAAATCAGCGCCCAGTAGCTATTGAGCAAATTCAAGCTGCGCATGATCTCGAATAGCGGCACCATCAGTGTAACCAGCGGAAACATCGACACCGCGATGATGCACGTGAGGATCAAATTGCGACGCGGCAGCTGCAGACGCGCAATGGCATACGCGGCTAACGAGCTGATGAACAGCGTGACGACCATCGACCCGAAAGCAACGATCAGCGAATTCAGCAAGTACTGCGGAAGCGGCTGATCCTTAAACGCGGCCATGTAGTTCGCCATTGTCGGCGCATGCGGAAAATAGGTGATGGGCTTGGCAGTCAACTCAACTTCCGTCTTGAACGACGTCAGCAAAATCCAAAGCGCGGGGAAGAACCCATTAGCCAAAACGATCGCCGCAGCAAACCAGCGCAAACGCTTTGCCGTGAAGATGCTGTTCATTTGTCACCTCGCACGTAGCGCAAGTAGATCCACGTGGTTGCTATCGACAAGATGAACATGCAAACCGCGAGCGCAGAGCTATAGCCGAGGTCGAGGTAATCCACCGCATTCATGTGGATGTACATCGCCAGCGTTTGCGTCTCCTCGCCGGGGCCGGGCATGCTGTACGGAATATCAAAAGACTGAATCGCGGTTAGCGTGCGGAAGATCAGCGCGACCAACATCGATGGCACCAGCAACGGAAGCGTGATCTGGGTGAATTGCGTCCACTTGCTCGCCCCGTCAACCTCGGCCGCTTCGTAAAGCGACGCAGGGATAGTCTGCAACCCAGCAAGCAGGATGAGCGCCATGAACGATGAGGTCTTCCAGATGGTCGCGATACAAATTGCCATCATGGTGAGCGTCGGGGAGTTGAACCAGATGCGCGGCTCAAAGCCCATGCGCACCAGCAAGTCGTTGACGATTCCATACTCGCTATGAAAGAACCACGCAAAAATAAGGCCGACAAACGCCAGCGGCATCGCCCAAGGCAGCAGTAGCGCGAGGCGAATCGGTCCGCGCGACTTAAACGGCATATTGGCAAGCATTGCCAACGCAAGGCCGGCAATCAGCGAGCCTGGCACCGTGACCAATACGATGATCATGGTGTTGCGCACCGCGCGCCAGAATTGCGCATCTTGCATCAGCAGTGCGAAGTTCTCCAAGCCCACAAACCGGCCGGACTGGCCAGCCAGCAACCGCACGTCGTGAAAGCTATTCCAGATGAGCGTCGCTACGGGATAGGCAACGATCGCGGTCATAAACACGATCGCGGGTGTGAGCAACATCCACGCTAGGACCTTCTCGGACGGGTCAGAGACGCGGTCCAACCATGAGCGGCGTGGCGCTTCCATGTAGCGCGGGGCAGCATTCATCGCAGCGCCCTCTTGATGCGGTGCTCGATTTCGTCCAGCGCTTCACGCGGTGTGCGCACGCCGGCCATTACGGTGTTGAAATTGATGCGTAGCGCATCCGAGATGGGGCGATACATGGGGGTGACGGGTCGCGCGTATGCAGTCTCAATGACGGGCAGCGCATCCGCAAACCACGGCACGGCTTTGAGAACGTCAGGGTCAGCATAAACCTCCGCCATGGCGGGATGCTGCGAGGCGCGGATGGCCAACTGCTCGGCAACGGCCGGGCTCGTGAGATAGCGCACCAGCTTTGCCGCTTCCGCTTTGTTGCGTGAAAACGCCGACACGGCCCAACTCCAGCCGCCACTACAAGTGACAGACTTTCCACCCGGCATCGCGGGTAAGCGCACGACGCCGACCTTACCGGCAACACGCGTATCGGCACCGGTTTGAAAGTGGTTCCAAGCGTATCCCCAATTGATCGCAAACAACACTCGACCCGCTTGAAACTCTTTTCGTGTGTCGTCGGTGCCTACCTCGGCGATATTGCGCTTGGCAATGCCTTGGTCAACCATGGCCCGCCACATATTCAAACTTGCTTCGGCTTTGGTACGATCAAACGACATCTTGCCATCGCGGACAATCTCGCCGCCTAAGCTCCAGTAGGGAAGCAAGAACGTGCACACCGCTCCCTCAACGGCTTTTCCCTGAAAGCTTAGCCCCTGCAGATTAGGGTCGCGCTCGGCATCCAAGATCTTGCGCGCAATTCGAGCAAGTTCTGGCCACGTAGTTGGTACGGGCTCACCGTACTTTTCGAGAAGATCTTTGCGGTAGTAAAGAAACATCGCATCAGCAAAACCCGGGAGTGCAATCGTTTTGCCATTCACCGTGTTGGCGGTCCGATATCCTTCCAGATAGCGTGCGCGGATCGCATCACGCTCGTCGCCGAGGTAAGCATCGAGCGGCTCGGCCCAACCTGCGGCTGCAAATTGCGCGGGACGAATGATGTCGATGAGAAAAGCATCGATGGACTCGTCGCGCGCGGTCAGCACCGTGCTCAAGTAGCGTTGGTGCAGTTCCGATGTTGCCCCACCGACTTCCACTGTCACCTTAACGCCCGGGTTCGCCGCCATGTAGTCCTTGAGCAAGCTGCGGACCACGTCAGGCCGGTGCTGTCCGCCCATAAAGGCACGCAGCTCGACTTGCTGTGCGCTAACTGGTCGCGCAGTGGCGAGCGCAAGCAGCAAAACCGCTAAGCCAAAGGCTGGCATTCTCATAGCGTAGGCCGCAAGACCATGCTGGTTTCAGGATCAAACGCGTGGGCTTTGCTCATGTCGAGCCACAAAGTCATCGCCTCTCCCGGCACAACACGTGTCTCTGGTCCAAGACGAGCGACCACATCGCCGCCCGGCGTGGCAGACGTCACGAGCGTCTCAGCGCCGAGCGGTTCGGCGACAACGACTTGCGCCGGCAGTGCCGCATCAGCAGCGTCGCGTTTCTCTGCGCGCACGTCCTCAGGACGAATGCCAAAGATGACATTTCTACCTTCTAACTTCGTGAAGAATTCTGCTTGAGTGGCCACGACGCTCAAACGCGCTTCACCGATCGCGAAGCTACGTGCCACCACCTGCGCGTCCAAGAAATTCATCGGCGGTGAACCGGTGAATCCCGCCACAAACTTTGAAACCGGGCTATTGTAGATTTCATCCGGCGTACCGACTTGCATGATGTTGCCGCCCGACAGCACCACAATGCGCTGCGCGAGCGTCATCGCTTCGACTTGGTCATGCGTGACGTAGATAGTCGTCGCGCCGATACGTTGATGCAGCTTCTTGATTTCGGTGCGCATCTCACTACGCAACAACGCGTCGAGATTAGAGAGCGGCTCATCGAACAGGAAGGCTTTGGGCTGGCGGACGATGGCGCGCCCCATCGCCACGCGCTGACGCTGTCCACCAGACAGAGCGCGTGGTTTTCGATCGAGTAAGTGCTCGATTCGGAGAATGGCAGCAGCTTCGTTGACGCGCTTGGTAACCTCGTCCTCTGAAAACTTTCGCAGCCGCAGGCCAAACGCGAGGTTTTCGAACACGTTCTTGTGCGGGTAGAGCGCGTAGTCTTGGAACACCATCGCAATATCACGCTCTCGCGGTGCTAAGTCGTTGACCACACGGCCATCGATCGAAATCGTGCCACCGCTGATCGACTCCAGACCAGCAATCATGCGCAGCAGCGTCGATTTGCCACACCCAGAGGGGCCAACAAAAACAACAAACTCGCCCTGCCTGATGTCAAGGTCAACGCCGTGGACAACCTTGACGCCGTTGTCGTAGACCTTGACGACTTTCTGTAGTGATACGCCCGACACGATTAGTACACCGACAAAGAAACGGCTTTGGCGAGCGAAGGCCGCAGCGCCGAAATGAACGCATTGGCCTGACGCATCATCATGCCCATGTCTGATGCGATCGCAACGTAGGTGTAGCCCCACTCGATGAACTGCCCAACCATCTCCGGCGTTGGCCCGACGATGCCAATTGGCCTACCGATGGCTTTGGCGCGTGCCGCTGCATCCTTGAGTGCCGCCTGCACCTTGGCATCGGCGACGTTACCGATGACACCCAGCGACGCCGACAAATCGCCCGGCCCCATGAACAGCGCATCCACACCGTCCACCGATGCAATTTCTTCCAATTTTTCGAGCGCTTCTGGTGTTTCGATCTGGATCATGCGGAACACACCCTCGTTCGCACGTTTTCCATAATCTGGCGCAGTGGCGTAGCGGCTACCGCGATGCATCGCGGCAAAGCCACGCGTGCCGCTGCGATCCGTCGCGGTGGGATAGCGTGTTGCGGCAACGGCCTGGCGCGCCTCATCGGCGCTTTGCACGAAGGGAAACATCAATGTTTGTGCGCCAATGTCGAGCGCGCGTTTCACCAGCACCTGATCGTTCCAAGCGAGGCGCACGACAGGTGTCGCGCGAGTTCCTGCGATGGCTTGCAAGATTTGGTGAGCATCTTTGTAATCGATTGGCACGTGTTCCATGTCTACGACCACCCAATCGAAGCCCGCGCACCCCATTGCCTCTGCGGTCGACGCAGAACCGGACATCAGCCACGTGCCTAGTGGTACCGCATGCTGCTTTAGAAGTTCACGAAAAGGATTGGTAAATGGGTCCATGTTTTCTTTCTATCGCGCTGCGCTCAATCAAGCGTTGGAGAATCAATAGATCGGCGGCTCGGGGGTTTTCGCCGTCCCCATCAGAAAGTCGAAATCGCAGCCCTTATCGGCTTGTGTAACGTGATCGACATACAACCGCGTGAAGCCACGCTCCGTAAATCTGGCTGGTGCTTGCCACTGCTTGCGACGCTCAGCGAGCTCAGCATCAGACACCTCGACGTTGAGCTGACGCGCCTCGACGTCGAGGGATATCCAGTCGCCGGTCTTGACCAGCGCTAGCGGCCCTCCAATCGCGGACTCCGGCGCTACGTGAACAATGCAGCTCCCGTAGTGGGTGCCGCTCATACGAGCGTCGGAGATGCGCACCATGTCGCGCACGCCCTCTCTGAGCAACTTCTTGGGAATGGGCAGGTTCCCCCACTCTGGCATCCCGGGTGCACCGACCGGGCCTGCGTTTCGCAAAATCATGACCGTGCTTTCCTCAACATCAGCAGAGAGATCGTTGACCTTCGCGAGCATTTCTTCGTTGGAATCGAACACCAACGCGCATCCACGATGCTTCATAAATTTCGGACTTGCGGCGGACGGCTTCATGATGGCGCCGTCTGGACACAAGTTGCCGCGCAAAACGGCTAGCGCCCGCCCGGTTGAGACGGGTCTAGTGACCGGGCGGATGACTTCTGGATCGAGGTTCTGTGCGCCTTCAATGTTTTCGCCCAGCGTGTGGCCCGTGACCGTACCCGCGGCGAGATTCAAATGTGCGCGGATTTCTTGCATCAGCGCAGGCAGTCCCCCGGCGTAGAAAAAGTCCTCCATCAGGCGGTCGCCTGAGGGAAACAAATTGGCGATCACCGGTACGCGTGATGCAACGGCTTCCATGTCCGACAGCTGCAGCGAAACCCCTCCGCGTCCAGCAACGGCAATGGTGTGGATTGCAGCATTGGTCGATCCGCCGAGGGCCATGTACACCGCGAGAGCGTTATCGACGGATGCACGCGAAAAGAATGTTGAAGGTTTGAGGTCTTCCCAGACCATGTCAACAATGCGGCGACCGCAAGCAGACGCCATGCGCTCGTGGTTCGCATCCATCGCGGGGATCGATGTTGCACCAGGCAAGCAAAATCCCATCGCCTCGGCCATTGCGGTCATCGTACTTGCCGTCCCCATGGTGTTGCAGGTGCCGGGCGCACGCGTCATCTTTGATTCTAGGTGAATCCATTCGCGCTGCTGGATGTTGCCCGCCATGTACTCATCATAGAACTTCTTGGTGTGCGTACCCGCACCAACCGTGTTGCCTCGGTAGCGATCATTCAACATCGGGCCGGCGGGGCAGTAAATCGCTGGAATGTCCATACTCAGCGCGCCCATCAACAATCCTGGCGTGGTCTTGTCACAACCGCCGAGCAACACCGCGCCGTCAATTGGGTGTGAGCGCAAGAGTTCCTCGCATTCCATAGCGAGAAAATTGCGATAGAGCATGGTGGTCGGCTTCACCATCACTTCGCCGAGTGAGAGCGCCGGGAGTTCAAACGGAAAACCTCCCGCTTGCAGAATGCCGCGGCGCACAGCCTCCGCGCGTTCACGCAGATGCGCGTGGCATGGCGACAAATCACTCCAAGTGTTAATGATGGCAATTACCGGGCGGCCGAGAAACTCCTCGCGCGCAAGACCCCGCTGCTGCAAGCGTTGTCGATGCGCGAACGAGCGCATGTTGTCCGGCGCGAGCCAGCGCTGGCTCCGTAGGGATTCGAGCGTGCGGCGGGGTTTACTACTATTCACGTTGGGCGAGTAATTTCAGGACGTGGAAAACAAAGCGCGGTACCGAGTGTACATGCGTACCTCGAGTACCGCGCGAATACGGCTGCCGTCGTTCTTAGAGGCGGATCATTGTTGACATGCAGCTTTCGTTCTTTACGCGCGGACTTCGGTTAGAAGTCGTAGCGGATGTTCACGCCGTAGTAACGCGAGTCATCCCGCGGCACTGAGCGCTGTGTGTTTGCGCCGGGCAACAAGAACTGCGAATACGACTTGTCAGCAAGGTTTTTGCCAACCAGTGTCACGCGCCAGCCAGCGCCAACATTCGCCAACGAAACTGATGCATTCCAGATTCCATACCCGGGTTGCAGGGTATTGGCCGACGTCGACAGGTCGAACTGCGTTTCGGATTGCCACGTGTAGTCGGTTCCGAATTCAACCAGATAGCCAGCGACATCCGTCCGGTAGTTGGCTCGCACGACACCTTTGCGACGTGGGGCTGAAGGCAACATCGTGCCAGAAGGGATCGCGCATGTCGCACCCGCTGGGCAACGGAACTGGTCAACCACGGCCTTCGTGTCAGCGTAAGCTGCTGCGAGCGTAAATTCGCGTGACAGTTTGGCTTGGAAGTCGAGTTCAAAACCCTTCGTCGATATATCGCCCGCATTGATGAAGCGCGTGACGACCGTGCCGGCGACGAGGTCGGGGTAGTTTGCTTGATATCCGTTGTACTTGGTATCAAAAATCGCGAGATTTAGACGAACACGATTGTCTGCGAGAGTGGACTTGAGACCCAGCTCCCAGCCCTTCGATTTTTCGGGCTCAAGCGCGACTTCTTGAATCGGTTGCATGTTGAAGAACGCGTTGTAGGCTGGCCCCTTGTAGCCACGCGAGTAGGTTGCATAGACGCTCACTTCCTTGCTCAGATCCCACTGCGGACCGACGCGACCTGACACACCCGACTGCTTAGTGGAAGCTGATGCTGGTGTGCGCGTTGGCTGAACCCCCGGAATTGCGGCCGCCTGCGTAGATATGCGGCCGTGGTAATAAGAGAGATCGTCGGATGTGTGACGCAAGCCAAGGATACCGCGCAGACTCGGTGAAAAATTCCATGTGCTCTCACCGAAGAACGATGTACTCTTCAGATCGGTACCGTAATTCGCGACGCCGAAGTCGTTGAGGAACGTGGCGCAAGGAATCAAGCCGTTGGCCAGCGCAGTGCCGTTAGTTGCACAACGCGTGACATCGCGACGGTAGGTTTCGTCAGTCTTGTTGTTGAAGTAGAAGAAACCAGCGACATAGTCAACAAAGCCACCTTTTTTGGAGGCCCAACGTAATTCCTGCGAACTTTGTTTGGAGTTCAGATCACCCCGGTCCGCCTGACCAACCAGCGCCGAGTAAACCGTGTTGATGCCGTCTAGATCTTGGAACTGCGTGTTCTTCCACTGACGCCATGCGGTAATCGAGGTCAAGGTCCCGCCGGCGAAGTTTGCGTCGATCTGGGCGGAAATACCTTGGTTGGTGTCGTTCACGCGCTCAAGAACGTTGGTCGCAATCTGCGTGTTCTGCGCGCTCGCGACGACCGGGAGCACAGCGGCCGTCAACGCCGCGGTGGATGTACGCACGAACGGTCCGCGCGTCCCTGTGTCATCCGCTTTGGCGTAATCAGCAATAAAGGTCATCGTCACATCTTTGCTCGGCGTGAACTCAAGCTTGCCGCGAGCACCTTTACGATCATAACCATTGACGGTCTGATTCAAGAAGACGTTTTGTACGTTACCGTCATACTTGCCGGTGAACACGGCTAGCGAGCCACCCGACACGCCAGCCACCAACGGCCCCGCAATGCCAACGCGCATGCGCGTCTCTTTCTTGTCGTAGTAGCCAAAGTCGACATAGCCCTCCGTCTGCTTCGGGATCGCTTTTGAGACGACATTAATTACACCAGCAGAAGCGTTCTTGCCAAAGAGCGTACCTTGCGGGCCTCGCAGCACTTCAAGACGCTCCACTTCCATAAGATCTAGCGTTGCCATACCGGGGCGCGCAAACACCACGCCATCTACAACCGTTGCAACCGTTGGCTCCACGCCTGGTGAGGTTGAAATGGTGCCGACCCCGCGAATAAACAGCGCTGTGTCTTTATTTGACGCATTCGCACGGTAGTTGACCGTCGGAAGCTGCTGCGTAATGTTGGTGAGATTGTTCAGGTTTCCCTTCTCGAGATCATCGCCGCTTACCACTGACACGGCCACCGGGACTGACTGCAACGACTCCGTGCGCTTCGTGGCGGTGACAACGATCGTTTCCAACTTATCGTCGTCCTTTTTTGCATCAGCTTTCGCCGCCTGCTGTGCCATTGCTTGGCTCGAGGCAAGTGAGCCTGCGATCAGAAGCGTCAGGAGCTTAATGCGGTTGGTACTGGTTTCTCGCGTGAATTTCATAACTTCTCCTCAGGTGCGGCGTTTTCGAATTGGCAGAACCGACCGTCAAGCCTCTTTTTGGTACGACTATGGGCCGCGATCGAGTCAATGACTATTGTTTGATGCTGCTGCGCAACATGACCGACGGTACATGCTATTGAGCGCCCAAAACAAAGTCAAGTAGGTCATATAAATGACTTGAGCGTGCGGCCCCAAGTACATTTGCCTCACTACGGCTAAAGAGTATTTGCTGCCAATTTTGTTGGGAACAATTTCATCTAACCAGGTGTTTTTCACCTAGGAGTCGCGCTAGGCACTTGCGGCCTAACTTCAACAGATTCAACGCCTAAAGTTGAGAACAAACTCAGGTTTCGCTAGCGAAGTTCATCACCCTCGCAAGTTAGATGAGAACAAAAGTTGTACTACATGCGTCGGGTGGTTGCTTGTGAAAAAAGTCTAGAACTTTAGTTGCGGCGCGAAAAATAAAGCCGAGATCACATGGCTTGAACCGGTTCAATGCATTGGGACCGCACCTGAACCGCCGCTACCGGGCCAACGCCGACGTCGCGGTTGCCCGAACGCGGTCATTCAACGTTCGAGCTAAGCGTCCTACCGTTGGCGCTCCGCGCGAGCGAGGGGTTAGGCGTCAGCGCGCTCATGTTGATTCGCCCGCTTCGAACTTGCGAACAATATCTTCGTAGATCGTCAATATAGTCATCAAGAGACTCGGGCAATAGCGTTGTTTGCGATCGACTTTCCGCCGGAATGAAGCGCTTCATCGGGGCCACCTCACGACGATAAATTAGCCAGCAAGTAAGATGAGGACGCCGCAAAAATGTCCGCTATCCTTAATAAGTTTTTACACAGCCTCGGCCACAAGCAGACGCCCCTAGCATCCTTTCAGACAGAAGAGTGCTTCTCGTGATTGCCCCAATCACTACGACTTCGCCACCTCATGCTGGTAGAGGCCTACACCCCGAGGCAAATCTTTAGATTTCGCAGAACCGCCTTTAGCGTCGCTGCGGGGACTGCTCCAAGCGGCTTTGCCTTTCGCGCTACCCAGTCAATCGTCTGCAACTGAAACGTGAGCACGACCCCGCTGGCTCCGCAGTTTGGGGGCAGCAACACCTCAGCAGGATTGGCTTGTTCGGCACGCCCTTGGTGGGTGGTAACCGGACATACCATGACAAGCTTGCTCGCTTCGTTGTAGGGCTTGACGGACACGACCAACCACGGACGTGCACCTTGTTGTTCGTGGCCCTTCGCATCGAGTTCTGGCTTGAAAGAAATCATGTCGCCCGCTGATGGCGCACTCATCGGATTTCCTTGCCCCGCGGTCTGCCAGTAGCAACCAGACCGTGTTGTGCTTGGCTCGCCTTGACACCAGCAAAGAAGCTTTTTGCATCAGGCTCGTCGTCGACCGCAACCACGACTAGGCGTTTGCCGTCGATCGCGATCTCGACCTTTGATCCTTCCCCTAACCGCATTTGCTTTGCAAAGGCGGCTGGGAGGCGAACCGCCAAACTCGAGCCCCACTTGGAAAGTGACTGAATTGACATAAAACCCCACAATATGTATATATATAAAGAATATACATTAGGCGTCAATAAATGCAAGTACTACGCCTATGTTCGAGGTCCGCTTTCAGGAAAATCGTAGGACCGTATATGGACCCCTCCTCGTTTGCAAGCATTTTGATTTTTGGCAAGTGAGGTACGACTGCTCACGTATATTCGGCCTCTTCATTCAGCATCTCTTCTGAGATGCACGGCCATAATGGGCTATTCGCGCGCCTGCTCCCAA
>JAJTHU010000151.1 GCA_021300055.1 Nitrosomonadaceae bacterium
CGCGTCGATCCTATCGGCACTTGCGTCGGTATGCGCGGTTCGCGCGTGCAAGCTGTGACCGGCGAACTTGCTGGCGAGCGCGTCGATATCATTCTTTGGTCGGCCGATCCTGCACAGTTCGTCATTAACGCACTCGCCCCTGCCGAAGTCTCTTCGATCATCGTCGATGAAGAGAAGCACGCCATGGACGTGGTGGTCGACGAAGAGCAGCTCGCCCAAGCAATTGGACGCGGAGGGCAGAACGTGCGCCTCGCCTCTGAGCTCACCGGCTGGCAGTTGAACATCATGACCGAAGAGACCGCGAACGAGCGCCGCTCGAATGAACAGCAAAGCATTCAAGCGCTGTTCATGGAGAAGCTCGACGTTGACGAAGAAGTTGCGCAGATCCTCATTGAGGAAGGCTTTTCGAATCTTGAAGAAGTGGCTTACGTACCACTCAACGAAATGCTCGAAATCGAAGCGTTCGACGAAGATACCGTCAACGAGTTGCGCCGCCGTGCACGTGATGCACTCGTCACGGCCGCAATCAAGTCGGAAGAAACCATGGAAACGGGCTCTGAAGATTTGCTCGGCATGGAAGGCATGGACCCGGAAACCGCGCACACGCTCGCCACCAAAGGCGTGCGCACGATGGGCGATCTGGCAGACCTCGACATTGAAGAACTCACCGAAATCACAGGCATGGATGCAACTCGTGCCAAGCAATTGATCATGACGGCACGCGCCCCTTGGTTCGCGTCGGAAACCGCATAGTACGTACCCGAGTGTCACCCAGCGATGCAGCGCGCATTGCACCCGGCGCTTACAGAACAGAGACCGCAGGTAACGACAAGGTAACAAATGGCTCAAACCACCGTTGAACAATTCGCCAAAGAACTGAAGCTCGCGCCCGAACTATTGATCGAGCAGCTGAAGTCGGCAGGCGTCGCCAAATCCAAGCCAGCAGATGTGCTGGCAGAGGAAGACAAGGCACGCCTGTTGGCATACCTGCAAGAGTCGCACGGGCATAAAGACGAGAAGAAAAAGATCACGCTGACGCGCAAGCAGACCACCGAGATCAAGAAGGCCGACGCCACGGGTAAAGCGCGCACCATCCAAGTGGAGGTGCGCAAGAAGCGCACCTTCGTCAAAGTCGATCCTGCCGCAGAAGTGCCGGTCGAACCCACACCAGAACCAGCCGCGCCGATTCTCAACGAGGAAGAACTCGCCAAGCGCAAGGCAGAAGAAGAACGCATGGCCGCGCTGCTCGCGAAGCAAGCAGAAGAGAAAGCCAAAACTGCGACGCCCAAGCGCCGCACCAAGAAAGACGCAGCAGATGCTGCAGCGACCGTCGACACCGCACCGGTAGCCGAAGCGCCAGCTGACGCCCCGTCATCGTCGGTTGAAGAAAAACTGGACTCGGTCAACGAGGTCAAGGCCGAAGCACCAGAAGCTCCGTCGGCTGCCCCAGCATCCGCGGAAAATCGTCCTCGCGTTGGCGAGCGCGTCGTACTCAAGAAAGACCCGCCGCCCGCGACCGAGGGAACGCTGCATCGCCCAGTCATCAAGGACGCAGACGGCCAAGTTAAGTCTGACAAGAAGAGCGTCAAGAAACCCACTAAGACCACCACATGGGCCGACGACGCCAGCAAGCGTCGTACGATCAAGACCCGCGGTGATTCATCAGGCGGACGAGATGGATGGCGCGGTCGCCGCATGAAGGCGCACCACGACGACGGCGATGCAGGCACAGGATTTCAAGCGCCGAGCGAGCCAATTGTTCGCGAGGTCATGGTGCCTGAGACGATCACTGTTGGCGAACTCGCACAAAAGATGGCCGTGAAGGCCGCAGAGGTCATCAAGGTGATGATGAAGATGGGCTCGATGGTCACGATCAACCAAGTGCTCGACCAAGAGACGGCAATCCTGTTGGTCGAAGAGCTCGGACACAAAGCGATGGCAGCGAAGGCCGACGATCCAGAAGCCTATCTGGAAGAGGCCGTGCATCACAGCCCAGAAGAGATGGTAGTGCGGCCACCAGTTGTTACCATCATGGGTCACGTTGACCACGGTAAGACCTCGTTGCTCGACAAGATTCGCAGCGCACGCGTCGCCTCTGGCGAAGCCGGCGGTATCACGCAACACATTGGCGCGTACCATGTCACCACCCCGAAAGGGATGATCACGTTCCTCGATACGCCGGGTCACGAAGCGTTTACCGCAATGCGTGCTCGCGGCTCGCAGATCACCGACATCGTCGTGTTGGTCGTTGCTGCAGATGATGGCGTCATGCCGCAAACCAAAGAAGCGATCGCGCACGCGAAGTCAGCGAAGGTGCCGATGATCGTGGCGATCAACAAAGTTGATAAGCCCGAGGCCAACCTCGATCGCGTTAAGCAGGACCTCGTCGCTAACGAAGTTTTGCCAGAAGAATACGGCGGCGACGTGATGTTCGTCCCGGTGTCTGCCAAAACCGGCGCAGGTATTGACTCGCTACTCGACGCGATCTTGCTCGTGGCTGAAGTGGGCGAACTGCGCGCGGTAACGGATGCACCTGCGAAGGGTGTCGTGATCGAAGCACGCCTCGACAAAGGCCGCGGCCCTGTTGCGACCGTTTTGGTGAAGTCGGGTACGCTCAAGCGCGGCGACATGTTGCTTGCCGGCGGCGTGTTCGGTCGCGTTCGGGCGATGCTCGATGAAGACGGAAAGCCGATTGAAGAAGCCGGCCCGTCGATCCCGGTCGAAGTTCAGGGCCTAACTGACGTACCTGCTGCAGGTGAAGACGCGATGGTGCTTAATGACGAGCGCAAAGCGCGCGAAATCGCATTGTTCCGTCAGGGTAAGTTCCGCGACGTGAAGCTCGCGAAGCAGCAGGCGGCTAAGCTCGAAAACGTCTTCGAACAAATGGGCGAAGGCGCGATCAAGTCGCTGACGATCATCATCAAGGCCGACGTACAGGGTTCTTATGAAGGCTTGGCGCACGCACTCGGTAAGCTGACCACCAACGAAGTGAAGGTCAACGTGGTGCACGCTGCGGTCGGCGCGATCACCGAATCTGACGTGAACCTCGCACTTGCATCGAAAGCCGTCATCATTGGCTTCAACGTGCGCGCCGACGCTGGAGCCCGCAAGCTGATCGAAACTGCCGGCGTACAAGTGCGCTACTACAACATCATTTACGAAGCAGTCGACGACGTGAAGGCGGCGTTGAGCGGTTTGCTTTCTCCGGAAATCAAGGAGACGGTGCTCGGCATGGTCGAGATTCGCAACGTCTTCAAGATCTCCAAGGTTGGCGCTGTTGCAGGCTGTTTCGTACTCGACGGCTTGGTCAAGCGCTCTTCCTCAATTCGCTTGCTGCGCGATGGGGTGGTCATCTTCACCGGCGAACTCGATTCGCTGAAGCGCTTTAAGGATGACGTGAAGGAAGTCAAAGCAGGCTTTGAGTGCGGTCTGTCGATCAAGAACTTCGACGACATCAAAGAAGGCGACCAGCTCGAGGTCTTCGAAACCACAGAGGTAGCGCGCACCCTCGCCTAACTTGACGTGACCGACTCCCGAAACCGCAAGATTGCGGATCAGATCCAACGAGAACTTTCGGAGCTGATCCGCCTCGAGATGCGCGACCCGCGCGTCTCCATGGTTACGCTGACCGACGTTGAATTGGCGCGTGACTACTCGCACGCCAAGGTTTTCTTCACGCATCTTGGGAATGCAGCGCAAGTCGCCTCGTGCAAGAACGGCCTGAATAGCGCGGCCGGCTTCTTGCGCATGCAGCTCGCGCGTCGTTTGACGATACGGGTTGTACCGGCCCTCCACTTCGAGGTCGACGAATCTATCGAGACCGGTGCACGTCTATCGAAGCTCATCAACGACGCCGTCGCTGAAGACGCCAAGCACTCGCACGAAGACTAAGGTTTCCGTCCGCGCTGCCGCGCCCCCTCCACTCTGTCGTTAGACTCCCTTGCCCATCGCCCCGCTGCCACCAAGCAAGGTCGTGCGCCCGCGACGCGTCGTCGACGGGGTCCTGTTGCTCGACAAACCGCAGGATCTTTCGTCTACGCAAGCAATGGCTGCGGCCAAACGCTGCTTCCACGCGCTCAAGGCGGGACACACTGGCACACTCGATCCTTTCGCCACCGGACTGCTGCCTATCTGCTTTGGCGAAGCGACTAAGTTTTCGCGCTTCATGCTCGACGCCGACAAGCGCTATCTCGCCACTCTCAAGTTGGGCGCGACTTCAACCACGGGCGACACGGAAGGCACCATTACGCCTCAAGACCTGCCTGCGATCAGCGATGCGCGCATCGATGAAGTCTTGGCACAGTTTCTTGGCCGACAACAGCAAACACCGCCCATGCATTCGGCGCTCAAGCAGGACGGAGTGCCACTTTACGAACTCGCGCGCAAGGGAATTGAGGTTGACCGAGCGTCTCGCGAAGTCGTGATTCACGCGCTCCGACTGACCTCCCGCGGCACCGAAACCATCGAGATCGACACCGAGGTAAGCAAAGGCACTTACATCCGGGTGCTGGCGCAAGACATCGGAGCGGCCCTTGGTTGTGGTGCCTACCTGACGGCGTTGCGGCGTACGGGGACCGGCGGATTTCGTATCGACCAAGCCCACCAACTGCCTGACCTAGAGCGCATGGACAGTGAAGCGCTCGCCGGCTGCTTGCTTCCCGCTGACACGCTCTGCGCCCACCTACCCAAAGCCAGCCTAGACGAGCCGGACGCGCGCATCTTCGGCAACGGAGGCTGGCTGGCAACCGGAACACTAGACAAAGAGATCGGGAGGCTTGAGGACGGTACCCTGGTCCGGGTCTATCGCCACCCAACGGTGGAAAACGCCCCCGAATCGGCGCGCTTTCTCGGCATCGGCCTGATCGAGGCTGGCGGCAAGCGCCTTGTTCCAGAACGGCTGATGTCGAGCCAAGCCACCGGAAGCGACTGATTTTCTTGTGATTTCTAGGCAAATCCCGCTATAATTTAAGGCTCGCCAGTAGGAAACCTCCGACCGCCGTAATCACCGACGACACGGTGTTTGAATTGACAGGAAACTGACATGACCACCACGACCAAGACTGCCGAAGTCATCGCCCAGCATGCACGTGCAAAAGGCGACACCGGCTCCCCGGAAGTTCAAGTTGCGTTGCTGACTAACCGCATCAACGAACTGACCGAACACTTCAAGAAGCACGTCAAGGACCACCACGGTCGTCGCGGCCTGTTGCGCATGGTTTCAAAGCGCCGCAGCCTGCTTGACTACCTCAAGCGCACTAAGCTGGACACGTACCGTTCGCTCATCGACAAGCTCGGCCTGCGCAAGTAATAGAGCGTTGCCACGATTCACAAAAAGCCCCACTGTCTTTACAAGCGACAGCGGGGCTTTTTTATTCTGATTCTGATTCCGACTCAGCCGAAATAGCGACGCGAAGGTCTGAGTCTGACCCAACGATTTCTTCCAACGACAACATCAAGGGAATTCCCGCATGAGATCCATCAAGAAATCCATCCCGTACGGGCGTCACACGCTGACGCTTGAGACGGGCGAGATTGCGCGCCAGGCTGATGGCGCTGTCCTCGTCTCTCTCGACGATACCGTTGTGCTCGTCACCTGTGTGGCACGCAAAGACGCTAAAGAAGGCCAAGACTTTTTTCCGCTGACCGTCGACTACCAAGAGAAGACGTTTGCCGCAGGCAAAATCCCCGGCGGCTTCTTCAAGCGCGAAGGTCGCCCTTCTGAAAAAGAAATTTTGACCAGCCGTCTGATCGATCGTCCGCTGCGTCCGCTGTTCCCGGATGGCTTCTATAACGAAGTGCAGATCATCGCCACGGTGCTTTCGTGCGACCCCGAAATCGATCCGGATATTCCAGCGATGATCGGCGCGTCCGCTGCCGTCACTCTCGCTGGTGTGCCATTCGACGGCCCAATCGGCGCTGCTCGCGTTGGCTACGTGGATGGTCAGTACGTTCTCAACCCAAGCAAGACTGAACTTACCTTCTCGAAGCTCGACCTCGTCGTCGCTGGCACTGACGCGGCTGTGCTGATGGTCGAATCCGAGGCAATGGAGTTGGCAGAAGACGTAATGCTCGGCGCGGTTGTGTTCGGCCATGAACAACAACAGGCTGTGATCAACGCAATCCTCGACCTTGCCGACGAAGCAGGCAAAGATCCTTGGGCGTGGACGCCACCAACCCCGCCGCAAGCGCTCATCGACCAGATCAATCAGATGGCAGCGGCCGACCTCAACGAGGCTTTCCGCATCAAGTCGAAGAGCGCGCGCTCCGACAAGCTCTCCGAAATCAACAAGCGTGTGATCTCGACGCTTTGCACAGGCGAAGAAGGCGCGCCTGACAAGAACACCGTGTCGTCACTTTTGTTCGCGATCGAATCGAAAATCGTACGCGGCCAGATTCTCAACGGCGAACCACGTATCGATGGCCGCGACACGCGCACCGTACGTCCCATCTCCATCCGCACATCCGTGTTGCCACGTACGCATGGCTCCGTGTTGTTCACCCGCGGCGAAACGCAAGCAATGGTTGTTGCGACGCTCGGCTCGCTGAAAGACTCGCAGATCATCGACGCGCTGCAAGGTGAGTACACCGACCGCTACATGTTCCACTACAACTTCCCGCCCTACTCCACCGGCGAAACCGGCCGCGTCGGCTCGCCGAAGCGTCGCGAAATCGGCCACGGCCGTTTGGCGAAGCGTTCGCTCGTTGCCGTGTTGCCGACGGAAGCAGAGTTCGGCTACGCGATGCGCGTGGTTTCTGAAATCACCGAATCGAACGGTTCGTCGTCAATGGCCTCCGTTTGCGGTGGCTGCCTCGCGCTGATGGACGCCGGCGTGCCGATGAAGGCGCACGTTGCCGGTGTCGCGATGGGCTTGATCAAGGAGGGCAGCAAGTTTGCTGTCTTGACCGACATCCTGGGTGACGAAGATCACTTGGGCGACA